>JAPLUM010000304.1 GCA_026397605.1 Verrucomicrobiota bacterium
CTTGGCCAGCATCTGTGCAAACATGGCGCGTGAGCCGACGTAGATACCGTCTAGGCGGATGCCTTTGCGGAGTATGCCCACCGTCTGCACATCCCCAGCAGTGCCGGTGAGTACGCCAATGAGAGCGATGTGCCCGCCGAACCGAGTGGCCGAGATACTGCGATTCAGTGTTTCTGGCCCGCCAATCTCCACAACGTGATCCACACCCAGCCCATTTGTCTGCGCCAGCGCCCAGGTATCCCAGGCAGGATCTTTTTTATAATCATGCACGGCATCGGCCCCGAGATCACTCAGCAGGCCCGCCTTTGACTCGCTGCTCGTGATGGCCAAAGCACGCGCGCCCACGAGCTTGGCAAACTGAAGCGCAAAAAGAGAAACGCCACCGGTCCCCATGATGAGCACTGTCTCCCCAGGCTGAAGATTTCCGCGGACAAATAGAGCATCCCAGGCCGTCACTGCCGCGCAGGGCAAAGTGGCCGCCTGCTCTAAGGAAAGATAATCTGGAATGGCCAATAGTGAATCGGCAGGCAGACAAGCTAACTCACGCAACAGACCATTCACAGCACCTCCGAGAGCGTTACTGGCATGGTATTGAGTGAAGCCACCATCGATCCAGGTCGGCATAAACGGGATCACCACCCGCTGCCCGACCTGCCAGCCCGTCACGCCATCGCCCAGTGCCAGGATTTCACCCGCCCCATCTGAACAAGGAATACGAGGAATCGGTCCGGTCACACCGCGGATACCCATGACGTTCATGTAGTCACGGTAATTCAGGCAGCAGGCACGGATACGCACCAGCACCTCACCAGGTTTGGGTTGTGGATCGGGTAAAGTGACCTGTTGTAGGGATGCAAGTCCGTCTGTGCCGGTGATCTGGTAAGCTTTCATGTCCAGCACATAGACAGGTCCAGACAGATGACAAGGAAGAAGCATTTTCTCTTGGCGCAGAGCCTTACCCTTGGCTAGATGCATCCGATGAATCCCTTTTTGGCAATCCTACTCTGTGCGGCTGGTGGCTATGTCTCAGGGGCCACCCCTTTTGGCTACCTAGCAGGCAAGCTCAAAGGCATGGACATCCGCCAGCATGGCAGTGGCAATATTGGTGCCACCAATGCCATCCGCGTCCTGGGGAAAGGCATTGGCATCCCCGTTTTCGTGCTGGATCTGTTGAAAGGCTGGCTGCCTGTTTGGCTGGCAAAAGCTTGGCTACTGACCATTCCTGGGACCGAGTCTCTGCTTTCCACCGCCGCCGTGGCCACGGGGCTAGCAGCTGTACTGGGACACATGTTCACCTTTTGGCTTCAGTTCAAAGGCGGCAAAGGTGTGGCTACGGCCTCAGGTGTGCTGCTCGGCATCGCTCCCATTGCCATGCTGGGTGGGCTTGCGGTCTGGCTGCTGTTCTTTTTCACCACACGTTATGTTTCACTAGCCTCCATGATGGCAGGAGTCGGTGTCGTCATCACGATGGTCGTCCAGATGAGCCGCAGTGGAGCCTGGGACTGGGTCATGCTCGGGTTTGGTGTGCTGATCATGATTTTGGTCATTGTCAGGCACACGGCGAACATCCGGCGCATCCTGGCAGGCACCGAACCCAAGGCCGGGAGCAAAAAATAAGGCTGTGGGCGCATAAACCAAGCTGTCAGACCGCAGATTTTTTCTTTGCAAGGCCTGCCTGCCACACCTATAAACTCGACCCTCCACACTGAGGCCTCCTCAGCGCACGACCTTTTTCACATTTAAATTCCTCATCATTATGGGCCGCATCTACAACAACATCGTCGAAACCGTTGGCAATACACCACTGGTGAAGCTGAACAAAGTCACCGCCGGACTCAACGCCACCATTGCTCTGAAGTGTGAGTATTTTAATCCGCTCGGCAGCGTTAAAGATCGTATCGGCATGGCCATGATCGAAGACGCCGAAGCGCGCGGCATTCTCACGAAGGATACCGTCATCATCGAGCCGACCAGCGGAAACACCGGTATCGCGCTTGCATTTGTGGCTGCTGCAAAAGGCTATAAACTCATCCTCACCATGCCTGAAACCATGAGCACCGAGCGCCGCACACTGCTGGCCCTGCTCGGGGCAGACCTCGTGCTCACCCCAGGTGCACAGGGCATGAAAGGTGCTATCGCCAAAGCGGAAGAACTCGTCGCCAGCACCCCGAATGCCTGGATGCCACAGCAGTTCGAAAATCCGGCAAACCCAGCCATCCACATGAAAACCACCGCCGAGGAAATCTGGGCGGATACCGATGGCAAGGTGGACATCTTCGTCGCCGCAGTCGGCACTGGCGGCACCATCACTGGCTGCTGTGAAGTGCTCAAACCACGCAAAGCTAGCTTTCAAGCCATCGCCGTGGAGCCAGAAGCATCTCCGGTGATCAATCAAACTCTCGCTGGCGAGCCAGTGCAACCAGGACCACATAAGATCCAGGGAACCGGCGCCGGCTTCGTGCCGAAGAACCTTCATCTCAAGGACTCCGCAGGAAATGCCCAAATTATCGAGTGCATCAAGGTCAGCAATGACGACGCCTTTGCCATGGCACGCCGACTCGCCGCTGAAGAAGGCCTTCTTGTCGGCATCAGCACCGGAGCCAATGTGGTCGCCGCTATCCGCGTAGCCCAGCGCCCAGAAAACGCTGGCAAACTCATCGTCACCATTGCCTGCTCTACCGGCGAGCGTTATCTCTCCACCGCCCTTGCTGACGAAGCACGCGCCAAAGTCGGTGCCTAATTTATCTTCGTTAAAGTCCCCTTTTTAGAATCCCCCGCTCATGTCCCAGCCCCATCTCCAGCCCGCCGCCGCCCCGCTTCCCACAGCCTCATCCATGGAGACCTTCCTGGAAGAGAACTTCAAAAAAATTCTCTTCGTCTGCATCGCAGCCATCATTGGTTTTGTCCTCTATGGGGTCGTCAACTACATGAACCGCGCCAAGGCAATCGAAGCAGGTGAAGCGTACGCCTCTGCCAAGACTGTCGAGGATCTTGATGTCGTGATCTCAAAATATGCAGGCAGCCTGTCTGCAGGAAACGCTCTGCTGCAAAAAGCCGATCTGCTCTGGGAGCAAAACAAAAAGACTACCTCTGTCGATATCCTGAAGGAATTCGCCGACAAATACAAGACGCACCCGTTGCTCTCCCAAGCCCTTCTGGCGCTGGGTGGCAAGCAGGAGTCCACTGGCAACCGCTCAGATGCCAAACTTGCGTTTGATCGCATCGTCACTGAGTTCCCCACGTCCGATGTCGCTGCCTTGGCCCAAGTTCGCCTTGGCGACCTCCTCTGGGCTGACGGTAAAGAAGAAGAAGCCAAAAAAATCTATGACGGACTCGCCGCCAAGTTCCCAGGCGTGGCCAATGCCATCTTGGATCAGGGTCAAAACCGCCTGCAATGGATTGCTGCCAAGCTCCCGACCAAGGAAGTGGACGGCCCACCGAAGCCAAAAGTAGATCCTGCTGCTGCCACACCCAGCATTCCCGGCATGCCTAATTTTAAAGTCAACAGCCCGGCTGGACTCTCCCCGACCATCTCCTCCCCAACGACTGGCAATAGCCCAACGATCAGCGTCGGCCCGAACGGAGCAACCTCTGGCCCGATCACCATCTCCCCAGGTTCTGCCACCTCGGCCCCTGTCGTAGTGCCAGCCAGCGGCATGCCTGCACCTGCCGCGCCAGCCACACCAGCACCAGCCCCAATCAAGGTCGAAGCACCTGCAGCTCCGTCCGCACCCGCTGCTCCAGCACCAGTGAAAATCGAGATTCCTGCCGCTCCAGCGAAACCAGCGGTCACCGCCCCAGCTGCGCCTGCTCCGATCAAGATCGAAGTCGCACCTCCAGCCGCTGCCCCTGCCAAGCCAGGCCAGTAAAAGCCAGCCTTTTTAGATCGGGGTGTGCAGGTTCATCTGACCTGCACACCCCTTTTTGTTTGCATGAATGATGTCTGCAAAGACAAGATCACGAGATCTCCATCACCCAAATTTGAGTTTCAAGTTTCAGGTTTCAGGTTTTTTTAAACGGGGTGTGACGAGTCATCGCTAAAAACTCAAAAAGTGTGAGCCAATTCGGTCGCTAGGCTTTGGGCTTCATGGCTTGAAACCTTGAACTTGAAACGTGAAACTGGATTTTAGGATCACAGGTCTCCCCAATCGAGGCATCAGACGATTGCTCCTGTCTAAACAGGCATCTCTTGACCAAAGGAGAGTCGCCACTATGGTCCGTGCCCCTTCCCCCATTCAACTATGAGCACACCTGCCACCCAGCTGCTACTTCGCGGTGCCAGTGCCTAGCTCGATAAGCAGTGCCTGAGCTTCCGCGTTCAGTCTTGCCGACGCGGGATCAGCAGCGGCGATGACTTGGAAGAGCTGGAGACTGCCGCGAGCTTCATCCAAGCAATAACGGGACTGGCAAAGGCGGGCAAAGGGCAGCAGATCAGACGCGGTGAAAGCGTGCGGAGTCAGGACTCCAAGCGCAGCGGAACGACGCTGGGCTGCACGTAGTCCGAGAGCGCTCCAGCGTGAGATTTGTGCGGCCCCTGCTGTGCTTTGCTGAGCTGCGTCAAATGCGCGGCAGGCACTGATGTAAAGGAGGCTGTGCTGTGGCATGACGGAGTCTGATTGCTTTTGCTCTAGATAGGCTAGCTGGCTGTTCAATTCTTCCTTCAGCTCAACCCAGCGCTGTAGTTTAACGAAAAGATCCACCAGGATAAGGCTGGAGTCTAGACTGTGTGACTGTGCCGGTTTCTGTGTTGAAAGGAGCTGGGATAGACCTGCCTGGGCGGCCTGAGTATGGCCTACATTTGCGGCCACGACCGCTAGGTTTAACTGGGCTCGATGCAGCCTCGCTTTATCTGCGTTCACGGTTACGATGCGTAGGCTCTCTCTAGCCGCGGCAAGGGCGGGCTCTGCTTGCCCAAGCTGGGCGAGGGAGAGTGAGAGCAAAAGGTGGATGTCGATGAGGGAATGGTAGTCTGGACCGAAGCTTTCCGTGTATTGGCGAATGGCGGTTTCAAAGCGCGTGACCGCGAGATCGTGGCGTCCAGTGTTTCGTGCGATGATGGCTAGACGCGCGAGCGACTGCACCCTGATGGTGATCGTGGGCGGTGCGGGTGGGGCGCTGCCCGTGAGCTGTAGAAGCAGAGGCTCCGCACGCTCATACAGGCTGTAGTGATAAAAGATCTCAGACTGGTAGTGCAGCCAATGCATCTCGCTCTGGAGGCCGGGCTTGTGGCGAAAGTAGTCGTCATGCAAATGGGCAAGCACGCCGTCTAGCTGATCGATGGGCAGGGCCTGGATGGTGCTCTGGGCGCGCAGTTGCTCACACTCCGCCGTGTGGCAACTGAGTCCCTGGGCGTGGCCGATGCGCTGATAGCCTGCGATAGCCTCGGCAAAAATGGGCAACGATTCGCTTTCCTTTCCGCCCTGCGCCAGTTGTCTGGCATAGGCTGCCTGGGCGTAGTAGGTGCGCCGATCCTCAGCACCATAGGCTCTGCGCAGGGTCTCATATTTCTGCTTGGAGATGGGGATGGTGAGACTTTCGTTCCCGAGTGCGGCATAAATGTTGGCCATCAGGCTGGCGACGCGCTCAGCGGCGATGGGGTCACTGTCGAGTGTGGGCAAACGGTCGATGCTCTTAGCTAAAGCTAGGCGGACGGCTTCGGGGTTTTTGCCGCGCTCGATCTCTTTTGACTGATCACTGAGCACGCCTGTCAGGAAGTCGAGCACGCGCTCACCGCTCTGCTCGGCGCGCTTCACGGCCACCAGGGCTCTGCGCTCTCTGACAAAGGCGGTGGTGCTGACGATCAAGGCGATGATGACGGTGCCTGCGATGAGCGCTGTGGCGATGCATGCGGCGCGGTGACGTCGGGCCATCTTTTGCAGCCGATAGACCATGCTCGGAGGCCGAGCACTGACGGGCTCACCTGCTAGGAAAGCGCGCACATCGTCTGCCATCATCGCTACGCTGGGCCAGCGGCGGTCACGGTCTTTTTCCAGAGCTTTCAGCGCGATCCAGTCAAGATCTCTAGCGAGACTACGGCGCAACTTATCCACGCCTGTCTTGGTGGTGATGACGTTGTCTGGGATGATTTGGGTGCTCGGGCGTGGTGGCTCTTCTTCTCGGATGAGGCGCAGCATCTCGCCCATGGCTGCCTGCTTCAGCGTGGCGGGAGAGAGCGGCGTGCGCCCGGTCAGCAGTTCGTAAAGGATGACGCCGAGGGAAAAAATATCACTGCGTGTGTCGATGTCCTTGGCCGCGCCGGCCTGCTCAGGGCTCATGTATTGCGGCGTGCCGATGATGCTGCGCTCACTCGTGGCGCCTGGAGCCAGGATCGCCGCATCACCCGTGCCCAAGGCTTTGGCGATCCCAAAGTCGATGACCTTCACGAGCGGTTCACCATCGACCTCAGTGACGAGCACGTTAGCGGGCTTCAAATCACGATGCAGCACACCCTTTTGATGAGCGTGCTGCACAGCGCTGCATATTTGTAAAAAGAGTGCTAGTCGTGTAGTCAGCGTCGGCTGTCGCACACGGCAGTAGTCACTAAGATTCATGCCACGAACCCATTCCATGACAAAGTAAGGCCGCCCCTCAGAGGTGGTGCCAGCATCCAGCACGGCAGCGATGTTTGGATGCTCCATCAGCGCTAGCGCCTGCCGCTCGGCCTCGAACCGGGAGATGACCTCACTGCTGGCATAACCTTGGCGGATGACCTTCAGCGCGACGTCACGGCGTATGGGTTCTGTCTGCTCTGCGTGCCAGACGGTGCCAAAGCCGCCCTCACCGAGCTTTTCCCGCAAGGTGTAGCGTCCGATGATGCTGCCACTGACCTCGGCCCCGCGCGCCGTGGCAGCTGTGGGTGTGACCTTTTCCATGAAGGCAGGCGTCTCCTGGAGCGCGCTGAGCAGATGTGAAATGCGGGCACGCATCCGTGGCCGCTCTGCGCAGAGCTGATCCAGCAGCGCGTCACGCTGCGCCCCTGGCGTGGCTTCACTGGCGGCGATGAAGATGGCCTCTTCATCGCCGTTTCCAGATACAGCTCCCCACTCTTCATTAAAAGTAGGGTAGGCGGTGCTGGCGGGGATTTCAGTCATGCGGCTGGTCTTTGAAACAAGCGTGAACGATGCGTAAACTAGATCATCAGGATGAAAAATAATTGAGTTCAGCACTCATAAAGCAGCTTTCCAAGTCCACCACTTGTTCTATGTCTCGCTGGTCTCTTGTGTTATGCCCACTGTCACTCTTTTACTCAATGCCACTGATGCCCCGACAGCCAATGCGTCTGAGGTCATGGCTGCCATCTATGCTGAACTGCGCCAGATGGCAGGGGCAAAGATGGCTGGCGAGCCTGTGGGGCTAACCTTTCAGGCGACGGAGCTGGTGCATGAGGCCTGGATGCGTCTCTCAAAAGCGGGGCACTGGCAGAATCGTGGGCACTTTTTCGGCACCGCTTCTGAGGCGATGCGGCGGATCCTGATCGATCAAGCTCGCCGCCGACTGGCACAAAGACGCGGCGGTGGTGCAGCGCATGAGTCCATCGATGAGATCGACCTGCCTGCGCCCGGCCCGGATGAGGAAATTGTCGCTGTGGATGACGCACTGGCGGCGCTGGAGGCGTCGGACCCTCAACTGGCGACGCTGGTGAAGCTGCGCTATTTCACAGGGCTAACGATTGAAGAAGTGGCGGAGGTGCTGGGCATCTCAGAGGCCACGACAAAGCGCCGCTGGGTCTATGCACGGGCCTGGCTAGCGCAGTGCATCCGTGAGGGTGACGTAAGCAGGATTCAGGCTTAAGCTCAGCGCCCCACGCGCACCACCTTGGTGCTGCCATCACTGAAGCCAATGACAGCCACGGCAGCGACTTTGGCCCGTATGCTGTTGGTAGTGCCGACGCTGGTGATGCCGCGGTTACCAGCGCCACCTTTGTCGGTGCTGGCTTCAGTAAAGGAGATGCTGGTCACGGTGGCGATGCCGTAGAGGCCGTTATCCACTAGGGTGCCCTTCTGCAGCATGAGGTCGGCACTGGGGTCGCCGGGCATGGCGCGGAACAAGCTGCCGCCGAAGAGGGCGAGGTCCATGCCTTTGGGCGCTCCGATCAGGGTGGCTAGCGCGGCGTAGTGTTGGCCATACTTATCGACCTGCACGCGCAGGATGCTGCCGATCTTGGCTCCGTGGCAACCGGGGGCGGTCTGGCCTTCGCGCAGCAGGGTGCTGGTGGAGTTGTCACTGTTGTAGAGCGCTAGCACACCGTCGTTGGAGGCAGTGATGCCTGTGCCCTTCTCCGTGGAGTGGATGAGGGTGCTGCCGCTCCAGCTGGGCCAGTAGCCGAGTAGCTTGTCTTCGTGGCCAAAGTAGCTGCTCGCCCAAACTCGGGAGAAGGCTCCGCCGGCGCTGTTGCTGCGGACGAGGGCTTGTTTCAACTGCGGTTCCAGGCGCGCGTAGATGCTGGCGCGCACGAGGGTGATGCCAGGGGTCCAGTTGTCTTGGGTCTCACTGAGGAAGGCGCTGTAAGTGGTGGCTCCGATGCCGGTGGCGGCGCCACGCTTTAGCACGGCGGTGGTGGTGTTGGTATCGAAGTCCCAGGCGAACAAGCCTTCCCCCACGGCTCCTGGTACGGCGGCGTGGATGAGGGCGCTGCGGCGGTGGAAGGTGACGCGGTCGAGCTGGCCTAGCGTGTCGGCCCCCACAGTCTCGCCTTCGCGCACGGCCTTCATGTAGCCATAAGCTTGGCCGTTCATGATCTGCACGCCGGTGTCGTTGGCAGCGGTGACGTTGGCACTGCCGCCTAGGCGCAGTTGGCTGAGGAAGGCGGCGCGCTTGTAGCTGTCATCGTAGCTGGGGGAGATGAAGGGGGCGCTTGTCACCTCGGTGCCGGGGCCAAAGGCATCACGCGTGTAGTAGTTGGCGGCTCCAAAGATCTGGTTGCCGGTGGGGGTTGGGTAGCTGGGGCCTTTGAGGGTGGCGCGGTGGAAGGCGAAGTTGGTGTGCGGCTGCATGATGGGGCCGATGTCGGCGATGGTATCGCCAGGGAGAGGCGAGCCGTTGGTGGGGATGCCGGTGGCGGCCCCGAGGTAGCGCTGGCCTTGAAAGCTGCCCCACACGCCTTTGCCGGTGCCTTTGGGACTGCCGAGACCGGGCTTCACAGTGGCGACGAAGTTGGCGCTGCCGTCGGTGTGGTTGTTGGTGGCGCTGGTGAAGCTGGCGTAGCTGGCTCCGACGATGCCTGGCGCGGCGTCGCCACTGCTGGCGATGATGTTGCCAAACAAGGGCGTGGCGAGATTGCGCACCACGGCGACGGCGGTGCGATCTGCCTGGGCTCCGGCGATGGCGATCAGGAGGGCGTGGTTGCTGGTGGTGAGTCGCCAGCCGACTTCGTCGTAGCGGGTCGCTCCGGCCACGGGGATGTCGTAGAGGTAGCTGCTGGTGCCGTAGGTGGCTTGGCTGCGGTCAAAGGCGAGCACGCGGCCAGTGTAGGTGTCGGCACTGCTGGCGGAGACGAGGGCGAGGCCGTGGTAGAAGGCGACGGCTTGGCCCATGGCCTCGCCGTTGATGGTGGCGGCGGCGGCGGGTAGCTCGAGGCTGGAGACTAGCTGGTTGACGCCGGTGATATCCATGACGCAGGCTCCGCCTTTGCCACTGCTGGCGGTGGGCGAGCCGATGAGGGCGTGGGTGCCTTCCAGCGCGACGCTGTAGCCGAATCGACCGACTTGCTTGATGTCCCAAGCTCTAAAGCTGGCGGTGGGGCGTATGAGGTAGTCGGTTTCGATATTGTAGGTATAGACGCGGCCTTCATCGACAACCATGCCGTTGTCTTCGAAGGGGGCTCCGACGATGATGCGACGGCCGCTGATGGCGACGCTGAAGCCGTAGCCGTCGCCTGCCGCGCCGATGCTCAGGGTGTCCAGCTTGGCTCCATCGCTGAGCTTGAAGAGGAAGGCGGTGCCCTTGCCGCCATCATAATCAGGGCAGCCGGTGACGACGTAGTCGCCCTCGGCGGCGAGGGTGGTCCCGATGCCGGTGCCTGCGGGCGGGCCGAGGCTGCCGTAGGTCATGGTGCGCAACACTTTGCCAGTGACGGCGCTGATGACGTAGAGCTGGCCTTGGTTGCTGGTGACATTGAAGTCACGCCCTGGGGCTCCGACGATGATGTTGTCATCGACGATGGCGACGCTCATGCCGAAGTCGTCGCCAGGCAGGGTGTCGGGCGCGATCAGCTTCTTCACGAAGGCTCCGGTGACGGCGTTGTAGAGCAGCACGCTGCCGCCAGTGGAGGCGGGATCTTGGCGGGTGCCGAAGGCTAGCCACTTGTCGCTGGCGGCCATGGCAGCACCGAGGCCGGGGACGCTGGGCTGGCCTGTGGTGGGGCCGATGGGCGCAGTGAGGCGGGTGATGGTGGGCGTGGGCGCGGCGCTTGCTGTGCTGGAAAGCAGGGCGGCTGCGGTGAGGCTGTGGAGAAAGGTAGCTGTGGGTTTCATGAGATTGATTTTAGAAAATGGGGTCTGTTGCGCAGGCCTGGCTAGAAGGCGCTGTTGTGCTGGAGTCGCACGACCTTGGACTTTCCGTCACTCATGCTGACGACGGCGTTAACGATGATGCCATTGAGCGCGGCGAGCACGCTAGGTCCGCGTTGCCCAGCACCGCCTTTATCCACGCCGGTGGTGGTCAGCGTGATGCCAGTCACGGTCGCATCGCCGTAGAAACCGCCGTCGATGAGGGTGCCTTTTTGCAACAGCAGGTCGGGGGCGATGGCGCTATTGGGCAGGCCGCCGAGCGTCTTCGCGTAGCCGGTGTAGAGAGCTTGATCCATGCCCTTGGGCGCGCCAACTAGGCTGACCAGGGCGACATAGCAGACCTCGTTCGCATCCACGTCGATGCGTTGGATGACCCCGATTTTGGCGTCTGGGATACCAGGTGCGGGATCGCCTTCGCGCAGCAGCACGAGGTCGGGTCCGCTAGCTGCGCGGCGTAGCAGGCAGCCGTCGTTGGCTGCTGTGACTTTGCTGGCACCGCTCTTCAAATTTACCCTTAGCAGGCTGTCGTTGCTGCCCAGCAGCCAGTAGCCGAGCAGCTTGTCGTGGATGACGCCGAGGCCGCTGCTGTCGCCAGAGCCCTTCTGCCACCACAGGCTGGTGGAGTTGCTCTGCCAGTTAAAGAGCGCCTCGTTGCTAGTCGCTGGCACGCCTTTCAAGCTGACTCGAAACAGAGTGCGCCCAGGCAGGCTGGTCTCGCTAAAGATGGCGCTGGTGGTGGCGTTGGGGATGGGATTGCCAGCATTGGCGCGGGCGATGACCTGGGTCTGCTGGGTCATGCGATCCCACTTATACAAACCCTGACCCGTCGCACCGACGACGTTGGCTTGGAAGATGACGGCTTCCTGCGCATACTGGATGCGGTTGATCTGGCCGAGGGTATCGAGCGCGGCGACGTCGCCTTCACGCAGCGCCTTGATCTGCGCGCCGGAGATGGAGTTGCTGATGGCGATGCCGCTGTCGTTGGCCGCTGTGGTGCCACCTGCGCCGGGTTTCAGCTTGGCCAGCAAGGCGACATCGTGGCCAGACATGTTGTTGCCCTGGCTGCTAGCACTGGTGCCCAGCACGATGGTGCCCATGCCAAACAGGCCGCTGCTGTAGCTGCTGCGGGTGCTGATGCTGCCATCCAGGTAACCCACACCGATGAGGCTGTCGCTGCCGCTGGGGTAGGCGGGGCCTTTGGCTGTGGCGGTGTAGTGGACTTGGTCGCTGGTGCCTAGCTGCGGGGCGCTGATGTCGCTGAGGCTGTTTCCGAGTTGGCTGAAAATCGTGCCAGTGCGGGCGGCCAGCCGATAGCCGTTGTTAGTGTCGAGCCACAGCCCTTTGGTGGTGCCTACGGGTGTGCCGACACCGGGCTTCACATTGGCGAGGATGGCGTAGTTGGCCCCATACTGACCCAGTGTGGCGCTGGTGAAGGCGCTGTAGGTCGCGCCGTTGATGCCGGGCGCGTTGTCACCCGTGCTGGCTAGCACTTCGCCCGGCAGCGGCGCGGCTAGGCCACGCACGACATAGGTCACTGGGCGGGTGAAGTTGTAGCCACGAGTGCCGATGAAGAGGCCCGATGCGGCAAAGGCGATGCTCTGTCCCACCATCTAGCCATCAATGGTGCCCGGCGTCGGGATGGCGTAGAGTTCGTCACCAAAGAAGGCATCAAACACACGGGTACTCCCTGGCTTCGCTCCATTGCCTGGCAGGCCCACCGCTGCGAGCCCGCCCCGCAAGCCAACGCTAGCACCGAACGCACTAGCCGTGGTCAGACTGCTGGGCTGCAACTGGACGAGGATGCCGCCCGTGGTGATCTCCCGGATATCGGCATAACCACGAGCACTGTCGGTGGCTGGCGCGCCGATGAGGGCGCGAATGCCTTCGATAGCGATAGCCTTGCCATAGGCTCCGCCGAGGTTAGCTGTGGGGGCACTGAGGCTGGTGATGAAATTGCCGCTGTCGCGCTCCAGCACATCCACCTTGCCGCCATCTGGCGTGGTGTCGCTGGACAGGTCAAAGAAGGGCGCCCCGACGAGCACACGCGCTCCGCTGATAGCCACCGCGAAGCCACGGTAGTCGCCCGCAGCGCCGACGCCGAGCTGGCTAACGAAGGCCCCAGTGGAGAGCCGCAGCACGAAGGCGGTGCCAGCCAGGGAGTTGTAGTTCGGGCAACCAGCGACGATGTAGTCACCCTCGGCAGCGAGCACGTCGCCGAGCTGCTGTCCGGTGTAGCTGGCGACGTTGGTCGTCGTGAGAGTGCGCCAAACTTTGCCCGTGGTGGCACTGAAGACGATGAGCGCCCCCGAGGCTCCACTGCCAGCCACCGTGCGCCCTGGAGCCCCCGTGATGATGTAGTCGCCCGAGATGGCCACTGCGGTGCCGAGTAAATCATTGTTGGCCGCCGCAGGGTCGCTGAGCTTGCGCAGGTAGGCCCCCGTGACGGCATTGTAGAGATGCACGCAACCGCGCTGCTGGGAGTCTTCGATAGAGCCCACCGCTAACCATTTGGCCGAAGCCGCCCGGCCTCCGCTAATCTGGCCGTGCTGTGTGCTGGGGACGGGTGGCTGTAGCCGAGTAATGCTGGACGCAGCACTGGAAAGGGCAGTGAGTCCTGCTAAAACGAGGGCGCTGAGGCAGTGCCTAGAACAGTGAATTTTCATGGGGATGGATGAGGCAGGTGACTGCGGCTAAAAGGACGTGCTGTCATATAAGTTCAGCACGCGGGTGCTGCCGTCCGAGAAGGTCACGGTGGCGAGCACACTGCCGCCACTGACGGCACCGCGGGTGCGGCCACCAGCGCCGCCGGAATCGGTACCTTTGCCGCCGAGGGCGATGCTCTTCACCACGGCGTCGCCGTAGAAGTCGTCGCGCAGAAGCGTGCCTTTTTGCAGAATCAGGCTCGGCGTGCGCAGGCGGCGCTCAGGGGCGGGATCGTGGGATTGGCCAAACTGGATCGGGTCGCGGACGCAGCCGAAGAATAGGGCCTGGTCCATGCCTTTGGGGGCTCCGACCAGGGAGGCGAGCACGCTGTAGTAGCCGAGCACGTTGTCAAAATCGACGCGCAGGATGCTGCCAATCTTGGCATCCACTCCAGGGGCTTGGTCGCCCTCGCGCATCAGCACGGTGTCATTGCTGGCCATGCCCTCAGGGCGCAGAATCAGGCAGCCGTCGTTGGCGGCGGTGACGCCGCTGCCGCTGAGCGTCGTGTTGACCAGCATGGTGGTGCCTTCGGTCCAGTAGCCGAGGACTTTGGCATACTTGGCCCCGGCAATGATGGGGCCTACGGCGCGACCTACGGCTATCTCTGGCGAGAGGCTACCGCCGCGATCACAAAAGACCACTTCCTTGACCAGGGGCTCAGTAGCGCTAATGACGGTGGCGCGGAAGGCGCTAACGTCGCCAAGGGCGTTGGTCTCGCTGAGGATGCTGACGAGGGTGAAGCCGTTGAAGCTGTCCCCCTTCTTGGCGAGCAGGGCGCTGACCGAGTTGACGGTGTCGGTATTGACAAGCGCACCGCCGCCCGTGCCAGCCAGCGTGGTGTGGGTGGTGATGGTGCGGTCATTGTAAGTGACGCGGCCGAGCTGCCCCAGCACCTTGGTGCTGACGGTGGTGCCCTCTTGTTGAGCAAAGGCAGTGGTCTGTGCCACGGCATCGTAGCGCTGCACAAAGCTATCGCTCGCGGCATTGATGCCGCCTTTGCCCAAGCGCAGAGTGCAGAGCAGTGCAGCACCTTCGTGCATGGATCTTGGCGTTTGGGCCAAGCCCAGGAAACTGCCGATCTCTGCGCCCGCGCCCATGGACGTGCTGACGCTGGCTCCGAGCACCTGCACGGTGAAATTTCCCAAGTTGTCGTCGAATACGCGGACCTGCTGATTGCTTGTCGCAGGATAGCCGGGGCCGCTGAACTTGGCCAGGAAGAAGCCGAAGCCGAAGCTGCCATTGCCGAGCGAGGTGAGGTCCGTCAGCGAGTTCCCGGCACCCTCAGAGCCGTTGCGCCGCACGAGCTCTGGAAAGCCGTTCGCGAGGTCCGACCACAGGCCCTTGGTGCAACCGGCTGGCGTGCCATTGCCGGGGGTGATGGTGGCCTCCAGATTCACCCTACCAAAGCCCAGGGTCGCTGCGGTGAAGGCCTTGTAGGTGGCTCCTGGGATGCCTGGGGCGGTGCCACCCACGCTGGCGACGACATAACCAGGCATAGGCATCGGCAGGTTGCGATAAACGGTGGCGAACTGGCGACTGCTGTCGGCGGAACTCTGGCCAATGACGATGGCGTTCGCAGTGACGGCCATGCTGTTGCCCCACTTGTCGCCTGAAAGACGGTCGTCGAGCGACAGCTCGCGGATGAAGGCTCCGCTGCGCGAGTCATAGACCACCACGGTGGGATCATAGTTTGTCGCATTCGGTGTGCTGACCAGCGCGAAGCCATCATGCAGAGCCACCGCTTCGCCGAACTGATCGGTGGTCGTTTGGAGATAACTAG
>JAPLUM010000758.1 GCA_026397605.1 Verrucomicrobiota bacterium
CACCAGCCGTGGCTATTGAGCAGGTTCACAGCACACCGAACCCACGCAGCACCATTGCCACGGTCACGGAGATCTATGATTATCTGCGGGTGCTGTATGCTGTGGCAGGGCAGCCTCATGATCCTGAGACGGGCGAGGCTCTGGTCAAAAACACGCCTGCTGAAATCGGGTCACGCGTCCTGGAACTCAAGGAAGGCACACGCTGTGTGGTCCTGGCCCCACTGGAAGATCAAGATGGGCCGACGCTGAAGGGCACCTTTGAAAAACTACGCCGCCAGGGCTATGTCCGTGTGCGCATAGATGGGCAGATTTGCGAGCTGGATGATAGCCTGCAACCTGAACGCGGAGTGGAGCACCAGATCGAGGTCGTGGTGGATCGTCTCGTCATCCGGGAGGGTGTGCGCCAGCGACTCATGGAAAGCATCGAGGCTGCTCTAAAATGGAATGAGCATGAAGTGCAGTTCCTCGTCGGCAGTGATGCGGAGGAAGAAGTCCTGACCTTTACCACAGCCTATGCGAACCCTCGTACGGGCTACCTGATGGAAAAGCTGACGCCACAGCATTTCTCCTTTAACACTCATGCTGGGGCTTGCCCGACCTGCGAAGGTGTGGGCTCGCTCATGGCTCCTGATCCAGGCCTGATCGTGCCAGATACCAGCCTCTCCCTAAAAGACGGTGCGGTGAAGTCCTGGTGGTCAAAGAACCCAAAGCTCAAGCAGATCCAACAGCTGGGAATCGAAGCTTTAGCCAAGCACTTCGGAGCCGCTTTAGATGCTCCATTCAAATCTCTTCCACAGGCCTTTCAAGATGCCCTCTTTCATGGCACCGGAAAGGACGCCATCACCACCGGTTGGTCCACCAGCGCCACGAAACGCAGCTTAGCCAAACCTTTCGAAGGTCTGCTTAATGAGGCCAAGCGCCTGCATCTCAATGCAGAGAGCGACTCTCTACGCACCCAGCTGACGCGCTTCATGAATCCGCTTACATGCCCTGACTGTGAGGGTCGGCGCCTGCGCAAGGAATCACTGGCAGTGAAGTTAGGTTCTTTGTTCTTGGTTCCTGGTTCTTCGTTACATCTTACAGCTAACCAAGAACCAGGAACCAAGAACCAAGAGCCAACAACAACCCACCTCTCCATCCACGACTACTGCTCTCTGCCGATTCGAGATGCGTTGTCGTGGATGAAAGTCCTGGAAGTCACGGAGCATCAACGCGCCTATGTCGGTGAGCTGCAAAAGGAGATCCTCAAACGCCTCCAGTTTCTTGAACAAGTTGGTCTTGGCTACTTGGGATTGAGCCGTGAAAGCGGCACTCTTTCCGGGGGTGAAATGCAGCGCATCCGTTTAGCCACCCAGATTGGTGCAGGCTTAGCTGGTGTGCTGTATGTGCTGGATGAACCCAGCATCGGCCTGCATCCCGCCGACACAGAAAAACTGATTCAGACCCTTCTACGACTGCGTGATCTCGGCAATACAGTGCTCGTCGTCGAGCATGATGAAGCCATGATGCGTGCAGCAGATCATGTCATCGAGCTAGGCCCCGCCGCAGGAGTGCATGGCGGACAAATCACAGCTCAAGGCACACCCACTGAGGTCATGGCCCTGAGAGAAAGCCTCACCGGAGCTTATTTGAGCGAAGCATTAAGGATTAAAGCGCCCTCTGGCAGAGTAGCCCCATCCTCAGATCTCTTTTCCAGCAGCAACGACTCCAAGTCCCTCATCATTCACAAAGCGACCGAGCATAACCTGAGATCCGTCACGGCAGCCTTCCCTGTTGGCTGCTTCACCTGTGTCACGGGTGCCTCAGGCAGTGGTAAATCGACTCTCGTTAACAAAGTGCTCATGCGTGCTTTGCAGCGGCATTTTTATCGGGCCAAAGATGAACCAGGAAAGCATGAGTCCATCACTGGACTAGATGCCTTTGATAAAGTCGTCGTCATTGATCAGTCACCTATCGGTCGTAGTCCGCGCAGCAATCCAGCCACCTACACGGGTGCCTTTACGGCGATCCGCGAGCTCTTTGCACAACTTCCACTCGCACGAGTCCGTGGTTATGACTCTGGCCGATTCAGCTTTAACACCCCTGGCGGACGCTGTGAAAAATGTCAGGGAGATGGGCAGATCAAAATCGACATGCATTTCATGGCGGATGTCTATGTCACCTGTGATCATTGTCAGGGCAAACGCTACAATGCGGAAACCTTGGAGATCACGTTCAAGGGAACCAACATCGCTGAAGTGCTTGCCATGACAGTGAGTGAAGCCGCACGCTTCTTTGGCAAAGCTAGCGCCATCGCTGCCAAGCTTCAGACACTGGAGGAATGCGGGCTTGGATACATCCGCCTTGGCCAAGCAGGCAATACGCTTTCAGGCGGCGAAGCTCAGCGCATCAAGCTATCTGCCGAACTTGCACGGAAAGCCACCGGCCGCACCCTCTACGTGCTAGATGAGCCCACGACGGGTCTGCATTTTGCCGACATCCAGACACTGCTGGCTGTGCTCTTCAGGCTGCGTGATGCAGGCAATACCCTCATCGTCATCGAGCATCATCTGGATGTCATTCGCTGCGCTGACTGGATCATCGACCTTGGCCCCGGTGGCGGCAATGAAGGCGGATACATCGTCGCCACGGGCACGCCTGAAGACATCATGAAAATACCTGCAAGTGTCACGGGACAGTTCCTCAAGTAAGACACCCCTATGCATCGGCACCTCCTCTTTTTAGCAGCCGCCGTTTTGTCAGGTCAGCCGATCCTCGGCAGCGACTGGCAGCAGATCACTCAAGACCTGAATCTGCCAACCATCAGCGAAGGTCCACCGGCGGCAGGCAAACGCGTGCGGCAAACCACGGCTGGCTGGGAAACCACGCAGGTGCATCATTTGCTCTATCTCCCCACAGACTGGAAGCCTGACACCAAACTACCTGTGCTGATCGAATACGCTGGCAATGGCTCTTTCAGCAATAAGCTAGCTGATACCTGTGATGGCTCCGTGGAAAGTTGCCTTCTGGGTTATGGCATCAGTGCTGGCAAAGGCTTCATCTGGGCCAGTCTGCCCTTCATCGAAACCGCAGATGGAACCCAGCGCAACGCCACCAAGTGGTGGGAGGACGTCGAGGCATCCAAGCGCTATACCCTTAAAACGGTGCAGGATCTTTGCAGCCGTTTCGGCGGTGACCCTGATCGCGTGCTTCTTTGCGGCTTTTCTCGTGGCAGCATCGGTTGTCACTTCATCGGCTTACACGATGACGAAATCGCCAAGCTATGGCGCGGCTTTGTTTGCCACAGCCACTACGATGGCGTGCGCGCCTGGCCCTATGCAGGCGCTGACCAGAAATCAGCTATCGCCAGGCTAAACAGGCTCGGCTCCCGGCCTGAGTGGATCAGCCATGAGCTCAGCACTGCAGCCACAGAAGCCTGGCTTAAAAGCACCGGTATTCAGGGTAACTGGACCTTTACCTCCATGCCATTCCCCAATCATACAACCGCATGGGTTTTGAGAGATCTGCCGGAGCGCCAAAAGCTGCGTGATTGGGTTCAGAACGTGTGCCGATAAAAGCCATGCTGCTTTTTACACGGTGCCTATTTAATCCTCTTAGCCACGGACTTTGCGGACGATGTCCGAAGCCTCACGTGCATTGGCGGTGATGGCTACCCAGTCTTTTTTGACGATCAATTCACGCGGTGCCAACCAGGAACCGCCAAGGGCCTGGACGCTGGGTTCTTGAAGATAAGCCTGTGCATTGGCAGCACTCACTCCACCCAGTGGGATGTACTTGACTCCGAGATGGGCAAAGGGCGCAGCGATCGTCCGTAAATAGGGTAATCCGCCGCAGGGCTCGGAGGGGAAAAACTTCATCAATCGACACCCCTGTTCCACGGCCAACTCGATATCAGTTGGAGTACAAACGCCAGGAGCAAACGGCAGGCCAATCCGTGCGGCCTCAGCCACGACACGCGGATTCATGCCCGGGGCAACACCAAAAGAAGCGCCAGCTTCTTTCACCTCATGAACCTGCGGTGGAGTGAGAATGGTTCCCACGCCGATCACCATTTCCGGTAATTCAGCGTGGATCACCCTCAGTGCCTCCATAGCCACACTCGTGCGCAAAGTCAGTTCAATACCATCCACGCCACCAGCCAACAGGGCTCGCGCTACAGGCAAAGCATCTGCTAGGTCATCAATCATCAAAACAGCGATCACGCCGCTTTGATGGAGATGTGCATAGAGTTCGTCAGGGAAGAGACCGATCATGCAGATGCATGGCGCTGGATGCCATAAAATCAATCCTCAGGATTGCTCTCCGCGTACTGCCAGGAATCGATAGCCTCCTAAAGGATGCATTTGAGTTTGAACTTGCCACTCATCACCCAACCCCAGCGCCACGCGCAGTTCATCCCGACGGAATCCAGCTCGGATGCTCAGTTGCATGTCATGATGCTGCACATCATTGAGTTCGGCCACCTCACAAAGGATCCGTCCCATGAGCCGGTGAATCCAGAGTCGCGCAGGTTCAGCTGCCACGATCAGTCGTGTTTTGGGAGAAACGATTGCGCCTAGGCGGCAGAGTTCCTCGTCGGTAAAATGATGAAGAAACAGGTTAGCGAGCAAGATCTCAGATTCTGGCAAGCCATGAGCAAACACATCACCACTGAACCAACCAGAAGCTGTTGGCCAGTGGGGAGGTCGGGCGGCCAGATCGACAGCTTGCATCTCCTCTTCTTGGCAAAGGCCTGCATCAAGCAATCGTAACGATAGCGCGCCATCGCCTGCACCTAGTTCAGTGATCTTCCAGCCCCTTAGGCCATGACGACCGATCATTCGTTCAATCCATCGGTGGTTGCCCATGGCAGCGTTGACGATGTACATTTCTTCCCGCGCCCGCACCGCACGAGGATCACCCTGAGGCAGGTGGTCGAGCAGTTCTGGCTGAATATCGCGTTCTTTCATGGACGACGTTCTGTAATGCCCGCGCAGCCAAGCACAAATCCAATTCAGTGCTATCACTTGCACCCAAAATGGATGTCTCATATGAATACACATGGCTAATCAGCGTTCACCATCCAATGCCACAGGCGGCATCGCCAAGTTTTTTGTGGAGCATCGCCTCGTGGGCTGGCTGGCCATGGTCGTGGTGCTTGCTGGAGGGTGGGTTGCCTTTGACCGATTACCGCAGCAAGAAGACCCGTCTTTCCCCACGCATGATGCGGTCCTTGTCACCGTTTATCCAGGTGCTGGCGCTGAAACCGTAGAAGCTGTGACCATCAAACTTGAAGAAGCTTTGAGCCATCTACCAACGCTCGAAAAATTACAGTCTCAGTCTCGTGAAAACATCTCCACCATTGTCATCACACTGAAGACTGACTCCAAAAAAGTCATCGATCAGCATTGGGATCAAGCACGTGCCATCATAGCCAATCTTGAGTTACCCAAAGACTGTGAGAAACCAAGCCTTCAAACCGATTATCAACTGCCGGTCACCCTGCTTTTTGCCGTGCTTGGACAGGATGCACCAACGGTTGCTGATCGGATGGAGGAATCTCTCAAGAGCCTGCCTAGCGTTGGTCGGATACGGCAGTTCGGACATGCACCGGAGGCAATCCTTTCATTTGAAGACATGGCCGCAGCCAATTATCACGTCAGCACATTGCATCGCTCAGACCAGGGCTTGAAGGCTTCTAGCAGTGTGCTTGTGGGCGTGGAAATGAAAGCAGGAAACATCATCCGCCATTTTAAATCCAGCGTGCTCGCAAAAATGGGTGGTTTGCCTCTAGGCGAAAGCATCCAGATCATCACCGTCTCTGATCAGCCTGCTGCCACTGCGCACCGTATCGGTGAGTTTTTACGTTGTTTTATTGAGGCTGTGATTGTGGTCATTCTCGTTGCCTTGTTGCTCATGGATTGGCGTACGGCACTTGTCGTCGCAGTTTCAATTCCGCTTACGATAGCCATGACGTTAGCGGGCATGGTGGCGCTCGGCGTGCCTTTGCAGCAAATCTCTATTGCTGCACTGATTATCTCACTTGGCATGTTGGTAGATGATCCCGTTGTGGCTTCGGACGGCATCAATCGTGAGCTTGCGGAGGGTCAGCCACCAGGGATAGCCGCATGGCTAGGCCCCTTTAAATTACGTCGAGCCATTTTTTTCGGCACGCTGATTAATATCGTCGCCTTTCTTCCGCTCGCCCTGCTTCCAGGGGACATGGGGGCCTTCATCATCTCACTTCCCATTGTCATCACGCTGGCATTGGCGTCCTCACGGATTGTTTCCATGACCTTCATCCCGCTGCTCGGTTATTATCTGCTGCGCGGTCAAAGAGGCTTCGACTCGGCGAATGGACTTCATCCGATACATCGACTCGTCCCCTACTATAAATCAGCCCTGCATCTGGCTCTGAGGAATCCATTAGCAACTGTCGCAACGGCATTCATTCTGCTTATCGCAAGCACCGCGCTGACACCTTACTTTGGCAAACAATTCTTCCCTGCGGCTGAACGCAATCAACTGCTCGTGGACATTCAATTACCCGAAGGCAGCTCAATTGATAAAACGATGGAGGTCACCAGCAGGGTAAACGAGCTTTTGCAAAAAGAGGAAGCCATTGAAAGTGCCATCATTGTGAGCGGGGGCGGAGTGCCGATGTTTTATTACAATGTCCTACCTCGGCAGTCAGCACCGAACGTGGCCCAAGTGCTGATCAATACCCGTCATGCTGACGAAGTCCCCAAGCTGATCAGGCAACTGCGCGCCACCTTGGATCAGGAGATCACAGATGCCCTCTGTCTTGTGAAGCAAATCGACCAAGGGCCAGCACTTGAGACACCGATTCAAATCGAAATCAGTGGTGATGATTTAAGCTCTAAGACCACAGAAGTTACCCATGCTTTGCGCGATTCTGGTGCCTATAAGGTCCATGATGACGCGGGCATCATCAGCCGTATCAATCAGCAACGAAACGTCACCGTAAAGGCCCTTGCACCCTTTGGTGAGCTTGCCTCTCGTATCCTGGAGAAAGCGCGTCCTTCACTCCCCACTTTAGGGATTCATTTCGGTGGGGAGGAACGTGAACTCCGCAATAGTCAGCGCGAAATGGGGCGGGTTCTTGCCATATCACTAGTGTTGATCGCCCTGGCCATGGTCATCCAATTCAGGTCCGTGATGAAATCTTTGATTGTCATGCTTACCGTTCCACTTGGCTTGATCGGTGCCTTCATAGGCCTAGCTTCTACTTTGGTTTGTTTCCATTAGCTCTGAGCGGTGGAGAATTATGGCAACCCCTGACGGCTGTTCATATCTTTGGCCTTCTCTTTGGCACGGTGCTGACACTGCTAGTGCTTCCTGTGCTCTATTTTCTCTTTGCGAAATGGCGCTGGATCAAATAGCGGAAAGGATTAGGGAGACATTCGCTCCGCCGAATCCACTGCTGTTGCTCATCGCCACTTGCGGTGCTGTATCGGATTTAGAGGTGAGAATCGAGACACCTTCGCAGGCTGGGTCAAGATTTTGAATCTTCTCATTCGCTGGCATGAATCCCTCCTTTAAGGCGAGACAGCAGATCCCAGCCTCTAAGGCACCTGCGAGACTTAATCCATGACCTGTTAGGGCTTTTGTGCTGCTGACTTTTGGTCGAGAATCAGCCGTGAAGACCGTCTTAAGAGCACTTAATTCAGCAAGGTCACCGGCGCTGGTTGCCGTCGCATGAGCGTTGATATAGTCGATAGCTGATGCTCTCAAGTGACTATCTTTCAGCGCAAGGCTCATGGCGCGCGCAAGCCCATCACCCGTAGGATCAGGAGCGACGACATCATAACCGTCGGAGCTTTGTCCCCAACCTTTCACCTCTGCATAAACTGAGGCACCACGAGCCGCGGCGTGCTCGGCATCTTCGAGAACAAGCACAGCACTACCGCCTGTGATGACAAAACCATCTCGGCCCACATCAAAGGGCCTTGGCGCCAAAGCTGGATCACTTTGTGAACTCAGTGCCCGCAGTGACGCGAAAGGCAGGATATTATAGGGATGGCAATCCTCAGCGCCCACGACAAACATGATTTTCTGCCGCCCAAGTCGGATCAAATCACAGGCACTGCCTAAGGCATGCGAAGAAGAAGCACAGGCACTGTTAAAGCCAACTGAAGCTCCTTTGATGGCGAACCGTGCTGTGAGATTCAGATGCAGAGAATTCGGCATTCCCGTGACAACCGTCGGTGCCGACGTGCGCGCAGGCCCACGAGTCAGCACGGACTCAATCGCCAAATGAGTCAGCCATGCAGAACCGGCAGAAGCACAGTAGAGTCCGGTTTCTGGTGATGAAACAAGCGTCGAATCTAGCCGTGCATCGCTGATGGCTTCTTCCATGGCTGCGACGGAATAGACCGCATTGGGAATCATGGTGCGCAGTTGTGTGCGTGTGAACTGAACGCTTTCAGGAAAAGTCCAATCCAGCGGATCAGAGGTCGGAAAATGAAACCCCTTCACAGTGCCTGCCAGCTTTACGCGATCATTCATCGCAGCGAGCTCAGGCATGAATTCGATACCGCTTCGCCCCAACTGCAAGCTTTCCAGCACTGCGGCACGGTTATTCCCGATGCTGGAAATGAAGCCGAGGCCGGTAACGACGACGCGGTTCATGCGGTTAGCTTTGTTCGTAAAAAGGCCTTCAGTTGACCTAGCGTCCTAATGTCATTCATTTCTTGGTTGGCTACCGTGATGCCTAGCACTTCCTCAGCTGTCATCACGACTTCGATCATGCCGAAGGAATCCATACCAATGTCTTCCATGAGTCGTGATTCATCCGTCACTGCCACCACGCCTTCAGGCTTCGGCGTCGCCGCATCACGCTCAAGGACCCCTAAAATGATGGCAGGCAGCTCATCAAGATCACGAGATTCTTCAAAGCGCAGTGCAGCTTCTAGAGTTACATCACTGCATCGTTTCAGGGACTTTGCGATGTCTTGTTTGCGTTCTTCAGTGATTGGCATGGGTTCCTTTAATCGTTTCTGATCATGATTCAAACTTTGTCCGCACTGAAGACGCCATAACGCTGAATGCCCAGTTCATAGGCCAGCCAGATACGGAAAAGAGTGAGGGCAAAGATACGGTTTGGATTTTTTGAGCTGAAGATGAATTGCCGATAGTGTGACTTGGTCAGAATGCCCTTCACCGCACGCATGGCGCACAGTGGCCAGGTGCGTTTCACTTGTTTGGCATAGTCCTTGAATTGGTAATGGGTGAAACCAGCAGCTTCAGTTGCGGCACGGAATTCACTCTCAGGTCTGACGCCAGCTATTTCCGTTTCTCGAGTGATGGCATCGATCAGGTAACGTTTAGCCAATGGACCTGGGTTTTCACAAGACATCCAGGCCGTGGCAACCAGACGGCCCCCAGGCTTCATCACGCGGTAACACTCGCGGAAAAAGGTCGGCAGGTCGGGCATGTGCTCTAGACTTTCGACTGTCTGTACCACATCAAAGTGATTGTCTGGTAATTCATTGCCATACCAATCCCGCAGCATGAAGTGAGTTTTTCCAGGCACGTCATTATGAGCTTTGGCGTAGGCAAGCTGCACCGATGAAATGGTCATGCCTGTAACATTGGCACCATATCTCTCGGCAAGGATCTTCGCTGTGGCACCATAGCCACAACCAATGTCGCAGACCTCAGTGCCAGGACCTGTACGCCCTAATTCGGCCACCATCTTAACCAAGTTCTCTGCGGCTTCAGTATCGGTTTCTTTCCCTGTAAACCAGACACCATGGTGAACATGCTCCCCCCAGATCTCACGATAAAATTGATCCAAGTCATCGTAGTGTGACGCTGCGCCATCAATGGTGGGTATGTATTCTTGCTTTGAGCTCATGACTGAAGGGTGTGTGGCTTTAAACTGGCCTGAGGGACGCTCGCCAGCGTATTGAAGGGAATGTTTAGCATGGCATAAAACGAACCGAGGTATCTGCTAATGAAGTGCTGATTTAATACAAAACGAAGCATCAGGTCTCGCACCATAGACAACGGTCTGCCACGCCACGTGCCAAGCCACATACCCCATTCTGCACGGAAAATAGCCGCGGAGGCTGCCTTGCGACGGAATCGATTGTAGGCGGGTAACAAAGCGGCTGGATCGGGCTGCGCTAAGATTTCAGCTAGGAACTCGGCATCTGCAAAACCGGTATTCATCCCCTGGCCACCAATGGGACTCATGCCATGAGCCGCATCTCCACAGAGGATGATCCTGCCATCATAGTAGCGCTCGCAATTGAAGCGTCGTGGGGTGAAGGCACTTTCATTGACTTGATCTTCAACTGGCACGGTGAGGCCTGTGCGTTGGCGGGTGAGTTCACTGACTAGGCCAGCTGGCGGATGATCAATGCGGGTATCTGTTTGCACGACCCAGCGTCTTTGCCCTCCAGGTAACGGAAAGGATTCGACAGATCCGGTGGCCGTGAAAAAGAGATGCGCTCACAGGACTACGCCAGCCATCACAGGCCACAACATACCTCGCGGTCCATTCCCGATCCTGCGCACTGACCCTGCAGTGATCCGTGTTCTGATGGACCTCTGTGACCTCACAACCTGCTTCGATCCATTCAGCGCCTAAATGCTTCTGAAGAAGTGCAATGGTCGTCACCTGTGGCAGGGCTAGCACAAAGCGGTGTAGATCTGGTATCTCCCGAAAACTCATGCAGCCTAGTTTGCCACTCTGACCATGCACAAAGCAGTCACGCACCTTTAATCCAGCGGAGATGAACTCTTCAGCTACTCCCAGTTGATTTAAAATTTTGAGGGATGGGGGCGTGATGCCAATCGCTGCCGAATGAGGGATCGGTTGGGTGCGTTTTTCCAGGACACGAAACGTCAGACCTTTTTGTTTGAGCAGGCAGCCCAGTAGCAGCCCAACAGGGCCACCACCGACGATGATCACATCAAAGTCCGTCTTCATGGGAGCACAGAAGCATTCGAGACCCGCTCCAGCACAGCGGTCTCTACGGTGAGCCCTGGACCAAAGGCGATGGCACAAGTGGTGGCATGATCCGTATTGGCGCTTTCAAGCATGGCTTTGAGCACGAACATGACTGTCGGACTGCTCATGTTACCGTAGTCACGCAAAACACCGCGAGAGATGCTCAGCGCCGCGGGTGGCAGTGTCAGATGCTGCTCCACTTGATCTAGAATAGCGCGCCCACCAGGATGCACGGCCCACTCATCAATGTCGCTTAACTCCAAGTCTCGTTTTGCCAAGATGCCACTAAGCATCTCGCGGATGTTACTACCGATCAGATCAGGCACATAAGCGGACAGCACCATGTTAAAGCCATGGTCGCCGATATCCCAGGCCATATCGGCTTCACTCGACGGGACGAGGGCAGAGTGAAAACCCTGCACTCGGTAATAGGGACGGCCACCTGCCGGCATCCGCGCACTCATGATGGCAGCTGCGGCACCATCGGCGAAGAGCGCATTGGCGACGATGCTCTCAGGCTTGTCACTGACTTGCAGATGCAACGTGCAGAGCTCAAGGCACATCACCAGCACTACAGCCTTTGGATTGGCTTCACAAAATTGCGCCGCCATGCGCATGGCAGGAAAAGCCGCGTAGCAGCCCATGAAGCCGACGGTGTAGCGCTCCACGCTTTCATTCAAACCCAGATCACGAATGATGTGGTAATCCGGTCCTGGATTTGCAAAACCTGTGCATGAAGCAAAGACGACATGCGTGATGTCTTCTTTGGCAAACTGTGGGCATTCAGCCAGCGTTTTGCGGGCGAGTTTCACCGCCAGTTCACGCGAGGCTTTAGCATACAGCGCATTGCGCTGACCTGTGGTTGGTGAATGAATCGTGCCATCTGGCAGTGTGCGGAATAAGTCTCCCTCATCCTTGGTGAAATCGTCGATCACACTGTAGCGGTTATCAATGCCAGTGCGCTCATAGATCATCTCCACCATGCGCTTGGCGCGGGACTCCGTGACCCAACCTTTCATGCGTTCACATGAAAAAGCATTGCTATAGATATGCGACGGCGTGTCGGTGGAAATGTGGTGGATGAAGGCGGGCATTAGGATCAGTTTTGCGTCAGTGTAACCGAGGCATGAACTTTAATGCCATCCCCCACTTTGATGAATAACAGCACCGTGGGCACGCTAATGCCGCTGGCTTTCATCGAGAGAGGAAAGTCGAGATCAAAGGTGGCTTTACCACCCGTCAGCTTCCAATTCGTGATGGTTGCCAGCACCTGTTGGGGTTTTCCCAGCAAGGATAGCGTCATCGGTAGCTTGGTAGGCGTTTTGCCATCTGTCGCTATTTTGTCAGCAGCCGCATCGATACTGGCGCTGATGAGAGGAAAAGCTGTGACCTTCATTGCCTTGCGCATGTTCTCATCACGTTTGGCTTCGGCGGTGTCCATCTTTGTGGCCTCGACGATTACCTCGGCCTTAATCCACTGCGGTTTGCCTGCTGCATCCAGCGTGACCTCGGTGGCAAAAGGCTTGGCTGAGACCTTCCCGCCCCAGGCATGTAGGGTGGAAGTTCCATCAAAGATGATGTCAGCTTTGCCAGACCAGTTTTGCGTGGTTTCGGCAAAAGCAGAACAGGTCAACGTATAGAAGACAAGCAGAGATAGTTTCATGATAGTAGGGGCTACTGAAGATTGAATCCGCCAGAGAGAATCGGGCTGGTTGTAGGCGTTTGCAGAGACGTGGGAATCTGAGGCAGCAGGAAGTAACCCACGGCTTTGCGGCTGCCACTACTGGATCGAACAACCTGACCTAGGAAGGCAACTTTGGGCCGAACCAATGGCGGTGAGGCTTCGATGAGATCAAAGCTACCACTGACCGCACCCGTGGCCACATTCAGGGTCATGGCGACCTTGCCTGGATTGACGGCGGTCTTTAAGTTAAACGTGTTGTTGTCAGCAAAAATGAAACTCATATCTGGATCAGTGGCTGAACTGGCAAGACCACCATCGGTGAAGCTCATGCTCACATTGCCTGGATCTGGCAATCCGAGCACGATGCTCCCCTTACTAGATGGAGCCAGATAGCCTCCATCTGCCTTGAGATTGATCGGGCCAAAGGTGGTCGGGTACGCGCGGCTACCTGCGATGGTTGGTTTAAACCAAGTCAAATCAACACCGCTGATGGCATTGCCTGCAAAGAGTCCAGCGGCATCTTCCGTGAGCTTCAGCGCACCTTGAATGCTGCCCGCGTTTTTATAAAGCGGCGCATAGGCCCAGTAGTCGCCATTGCTAGAGAGGAAGCTGGCGCTGGTGATGGTCTCACCATCTGCCGTCCTACCTGCGGTGGTCAGGGTGCCTGCGAGACTGACACTGAAAGTCGCAAAGCCTGTACCTTGCGGGATAGCCTGCTGCAAGGTGTCAGCTTCATCCTTTAAATCCATCGCCATACTGTAGTAACCAAAAAGTGATTCCGCAGGATTGCTCAACGCATTCCAGGCGGAGCGCCAACCATTCACTGCCGCTGCGCCTAGAGTTCCCGTCATTTGACCGGTGCTGGCATTCAGCATTAGAGACAATGCCTGACCTCCGATAGAGACAGAAACCTGCTGAACTGCGGACGTTAGATTTCCGGTGACACTGTACTTGGTCGCCGCACGAGTGGTAGTGCTGTTGGCAAAGGCTCCGACGAGGTTCACTGTAAAACTGCCAAGCGACGTTGTAGTCACTGTGATAGAGCCTCCGAGACCACCATTGTTCTGATTGCGTGTGACGACTCCACCAAAGGTGCCGATTAGATTTTTATCCAGCGCCCGCACAATCAGCCGCGTGGTGACAGCCGCGCTGGTGCCACCGGTATTGACGGCACGCACTTGCACATTGTAGAGGCCAGAGACCAGCGGACGACCACTGATGACTCCTGTAGTGGGCACAAACTTCAGCCCCAAAGGAAGGCCCGTGATGACAAAGGTTTTGGGATAGTTTAGCGCCGTCACGGTGAAGCTAAAATCCGCCCCGATAGTCACCGTTGGGAATAGGACCGGTTGCAAAACAGGAGCCAGAAACACAGCGGAGACTGGCAAAGTCAGCTGCCGAGTCACGGCAAAACCTGTGCTATCTGTCAGACGAACGGTAAACGTGGAGGCGTTCGCAGTGAGGCTGGGAGTGCCTGATAAAACACCTGCACTACTCAGACTTAACCCTGGAGGTAAGCTGCCTGAACTCAATGCCCAGCTATACGGAGCTGTGCCGCCTTGACCCACGAGACTTTGATTAAAAACCACATTTCTAACGGAGTTTAACAGAGTGGCTGTGACAATACTGAGATTACTCATGCGGAGGCTGAACGCTTTGGTATCCGATAATCCAATAGCATCCTGAACTCTCAGTGTGAAGTTACTTGTAGCGACGTCTGTTGGTATGCCAGAGAGGACCCCTGCCTCACTGAGAGTGATGCCTGCTGGGAGCGTGCCTGAACTCAAAGACCAAGTGTAAGGTGCCGTGCCAGCGCTGACCGCTAAAGCTGCGCTAAAGCTGCTGCCGACACTGCCTGGTGCCAAAGAAGAAGCTGTGGAGATGACCGGAGCCGTGCCAGTGGCGAGGGTAAAGACCTTTGTAGCCGTTAAAATATTCGCATCACTCAGCTGGACGGTAAATTGGCTCGTGCCCGCAGAGGTCGGCGTGCCGCTGATCGCTCCTCCACTGCTAAGTGCCAGTCCTAAAGGCAAAGCACCAGCGCTGACCACAAACCGATAAGGTGCTGTGCCACCCTGGGCAGCCAGTTGCTGGAGAAAGTTACCACCGATCAGCCGTGGAGCCAGTAGGGAGGTGGTGATGCTAGGCGGTGTCGCAGCCACTGAGTCAGGGAGAAAAGCGGTGGTGCTGAAGTGAGTATCCACTGTTACTTTATCAAAGCCGAAGTTTGCCTGATTGGCAGGCCCAGCGATCGTGATCGTGTAACTTGCTTGATTGCCGGGCAGATTCCATTTAGCCCAGAGCTGCCCATCACCGACGCTATTCACAGCCTGAACCACCGTCGGGGCCAATCCATTGAGGCTATTGAGCGTTATCGTTGCAGGGAAAGGACCGGCCCCAGGGTTAGCGGCGATTTGCATCACGATGGTGGTGAATCCCTCCGTGCCAATCGTACCGATTGTCGGCACGGTGATCTCCTCAGCCAGGGTGCCGCTGGTGAAAGACAGATCGCCGTTGTCGATGACATGATCTTCGGCATTCGTCGTCTGGAAGTTGGCTCCAACGGTCGTGGTTCCAATGTCTGGGGTGCTATCAGAGATCGGCACAGCACGGTCTAGGACATCATTAAATGTATCCCATCCAAAAAAGGTGCTTGTGCCAGTTCCCCGCTCAGTGATGGCAAAAAGCCCAGCACTTAAGCTCATGGCATGGGCATAGGATGGAGTGACGAGCAAAACAGTGACAACAGCTGCCGCGGAGTTTGCGCCTGTTGGATTGGCTTCATTGGATACTTTCACCCAGTAACTCGTCGTTGCTGTTAAAGTTGGTGTCGTGAACGAAGCTGAGTCGGTTCCAACCGGTGTGGTGATGACTCCACTAGCGCCTTCATACCACTGATAGGTCAAAGGCCCGTCCCCACTGGCCACGACGCTGAGTGTGGTGCTATCTCCAAAGTTCACCGAGGTAGCCACAGGTGCTGTGGTGATGGCCGCAGGTTGTCGAACAGTGACTGTGGCAGCATCTGAGTTTGCGCCGCTCACATTCGCCAAATTCGTCACACGCACCCAGAAGTCTGTGGATGCTGCAAGAGCAGGCGTGGTGAACGAGGCGCTATTGCTTCCCACTGGATTCGTCGTGCTGCCGCTGGGTCCACGGAACCATTGATAAGTCAGTGGCGTATCCCCACTGGCCACGACCGAGAGCGTTGTAGTTTGGCCACTATTGATCGTTGTTGAAGCCGGATGCGTGGTGATCGCCGCAGGCTGGCGCACCGTCACCGTTGCCGTATTGGAGTTGGCCCCAGTGGCGTTGCCTGCATTGGTGACACGCACCCAGTAGTTTGTCGTGGCATTCAGCGCGGGCGTGGTAAATGAGGCCGAATTCGTTCCTACAGAAGTGGTCGTCGTCCCACTTGTCCCTTGGAACCACGCATAGGTGAGTGGATTGGTCCCGGCAGCAATAACCGTGAGTGTTGCGGTTCCGTTTGGGTTAATGAGGGTCGATGCAGGATGCGTCGTTATCGTTGCCGGAATAGCAGTTCCCGTCACGCGAAAGGTGAAAGTTCCTGAGGCTGCACGACCACTAAAATCACTAAACTCCCAGGCAGTAATGGTCACCGCGCGATCACCTGCCTGCGTTGTCGTGCCCGTGACAGATGCCTGTCGACTTACAGGATTGCTAAGCGTCAATCCACTTGGAAGTGAACCGCTACTTATACTCCATGATTCAGGCGTGCGCCCAGCTGCGCCGATAACTTGAAAGGCTGAGGCGAGATTCACTCCACTCGTAACAGGCACGATACTTGAGCCCACCGAGGGTGTTACTTGTCCAACTGACGTCGCACCTGCCACGCTGTCATAAGCACCTAAACCGACGACTGTAGCAATGACAAGCTTTGTGGCATCAATGGCAGCTGCTGAAGTAAGCATGTTTACTTCAGGCAAGAGGATCTGTGCCGCTGGGGAACGCTGAAACAAGAGGAGAATGGAACTGCCGCGTTTGAGGAGCCTTCTGAGTTTTTGCAGGATGGGTGAGTTCTTCATAGTAGATTTTTGGTTTGAAAGGTGAGTTGGGATCGATCAATTGCAGCCGCAGCCACCGCCGCCTACGCCACCGCCGCCAAAGCTGGCTTCACGAGAGAAGTAAACATGCATGGACATGGCCGTGAAAAGCGGATCATTGCCTGCCATCAAAGGATTGGCTAAATTGCCACGCTGATACGGTTTCACCCGCGTGAGCTGAGTCGAGCAACTGCTAAGGAGAAAGAGGCTACAAACGGAGAGACAAACAAGAACGCGTTTCATAGTTAATAGAGGCTAAAAAGGGTGGCTACTGGGCTAAAAGAGCCTCGATTTCTTGAATATATTCAGCTTCAGACTTGGCACCTTTGAATCCCTTGTGGATGTGCCGAATCTTTCCACTACGATCCACAAGGTAACTTGATGGCATGGTGGGTGGATTAAAGAACCCAGCAGCCGATTGTTTGGCATCATGCACCAAAGTGAACCCAACCTTATGATTTGCCACAAAGGCTGCATAATCTTTAGGCTCATCATCCACACCGATCCCAATAATGACCAGACCTTTGGCTGCATATTTTTGGTGCAGCTTTGCCATGGTCACAAACGAAGCTTTGCATGGAGCGCACCAGGACGCCCAGAAATCGACCAATACTACTTTGCCTGAAGTTTTTGGCAGAGTGCCTCCTGGCAATAAGCCGCTGAGACTTGGCAAAGCGGAACCGACCGCAGGCTCAGCACTGTGCGCTAGAGGCAGGCTGAGGCAGGCGATACTGATGATTCGAATGATGAATTTCATAGTTTTGAGTTAGGCTGCTTGGACTTGATGTTTACTGAAAAATTGAGTTCTAAAAATACCTTGGTCATCCTGCACGCAGGCTTCCACGCCCGTAGCACTTTCGGCGAATTGCAGACCTTCTCTGCGCCCCATCACGAAAACACAAGTGGCATAGATTCCAGCGATCAAACAACTCGGGGCCAGGACCGTCACCGCACGCAGGCCATGAGAAACTGGCCAGCCTGTGCGACGATCCAAGATATGACCATAGCGCGCGCCATTGTGCTCAAAGCGTCTAGCATAATCACCGGAGGCGCAGACCGCATAACCGGACACTGCTAGACCACCCACACACTGATCCGTTTTGATCCCATCCTGAATCCCCACATGCCAGAAAGGATGCGCGCCATTGCCACCCAGGGCAAAGATGTCTCGACCTAGATCGACTAGAATGTCCTGAATCCCGAACTTCCGAGCAATGCCGATAAGTTGGTCCACGGCATGTTCTTTGCCAAACCCGCCAAAGTCCAAGCCCATTCCTTCACGCGGCAGGAAGACCTTTCCGGGTTTTCTCTGCACCTCTTTCCAATCGGATAAAGCCAAGGCATCCTCTACCTCAGAGTCGGTTGGAAGTTTTTCATGCACCTTTTTCCAATCCCATAGAAGCAGCAAGGGTAATACGGTGGGATCTAAAAGGCCGCCAGTCAGCTGATGCATGGCCTCTGCCATATCGAGCATCTGTTCCATTTCACGATCCACGGTTACCCACCTTTTTCCTGCCGCCTGATTGATGCGCGAGACCATTGAATCGGGGCGGAAGCGGGAAAACTTAGCTTCAAAATTGCCCAGCCAGCCCAGCGCTTCTGCGAGAAATTTTAGCGATGTCTTCTGATCCAAGCAACGGAACTGAATGGCGCAGGGTGTGCCAAGTGCACGGAACGTGACGCTCCGCACGCCGCGGCTGTCAGGTTCGATAGGGACTTGGATCGGAGGGTGCGCCACAGTGAGGTGAGTTAAAATTGGATCGTGCCACCAAAGGTCCAAATACTGGCGGTGGGGTACATCTGTTCTGGAGCTTGGCGTGAACCTACACCATTCATGGCATAGTTTTCAAAGGCAGCCGTTAATGAAAAATGCTCTCCCAATCGGAGTTTCGTTTTTATGCCAAAGCTTAGCGTCTCCATCGATGACAGTCGGTAATCAGCTGAATAGTTTGGGCCTTTGCCGGTGGGGTAATTTTCAGGCTTGCCGAGGCTTACTTCATTGAGGGTCTGATGATAAAAGTCAGCCGCTGTTTGCTGATAGTAACGGAAAAAAGGAGTGACCTCCAAGTGTCCGCCAAAGCCCTGCCGCCACTCGATTTGGAGACTCTGAGAAAAGACTCCATAGTCATCCTGAGCAACACGCTCCGTGATGTCCAGAGCAGCATGGATCTTTTCAAAATAATGGGTCAACTGAACCTGCAAAACGCCACGCACACGGCTATCGGGCCGATTCTCGCGATAGATCTCTGTGAGAGGAATATCAATGGTGCCACCAGCACCATCATCAATACTCAAGATCTCATCTCGCTGAATGAACTTATACTGATCATTCAAATAGCCACTGGCGTATCCGGCCGTGAGTGTCGCTGCTAAGACCGTATTTTTGTCCAAGAGCTGGCTCACGCCAAAAACGAAGTCGTAACTTTTCTTTTTTTGATTGTCGATGCCAATGACCTTAATCTCATCAGCCAAATAATTGAAACCAATGGTAAGCGTGGTGTTTTTCTGATTTAATTCCCACTTATCACTGAGTGCGACACCTTCCGAGAGATAGTCACTTTCACGGCTGCGGGAAAGCTCCAGCTCCACGGTGTGATCACCAAACTGCTGAGAAAGCGCGCCTAGCACACCGACTCGTAAGTCCTCCAACTCGGAAAGGAAAGGCTGAGTGCCACCAGGCAAAGCGCCGCCCGGTGTGGCTCCACTGATGGCATCATTGAGGATCTGAAAACGAAACGTCGTCTTGTCGCCCAAATACATCTCACCACGAAAGTAGCGTGACTCCACCTGGATACGCCCATCGGCCTCATCATAGACCTGATAGCTCGTATCAAACTTGAACGCCTCTGCTCCTGCCAAAGGCATAACAGGCATCAAGAGCGGAGCTAAAGCGATTTTATTCTTCATGTGAGGCGGCAATGATCCTTTTGATATTTATCAGCCCAAAATGATGAGATAAGAAGCGAGTAATTACCATTTATTCCTCACCAACAGGCATTTTGGATTCTTTTTAATTGGATCGACCACACCTAGATGGCCACCCCAAGAATCTCCTGGGCCGCTATTTTTTGCGCTTTCTTCTATTTTCCTTGTCCGGTTTCCGTCCTCCGTGCGGTATATCTCCCCCGCCAGTTCATTTTTAACCATGAAGCATACCCTCCTCACCCTCGCCCTCCTTGGCTCATTCGCGATTGCCCAGGCTCAGGACTATCTCGAAATCGCCGCCAATCCTGTTGGAGTTGGAAAAGGTAGAACCATCGTACTCGTCGCTGGGGATGAGGAATACCGCACGGAGGAGACGATGCCCATGCTGGCTAAGATCCTGGCCAAAACGCATGGCTTCAATTGTGTGGTGCTTTTTTCCACGGATGAAAAGGAAGGTTTCATCGATCCCAACAATCAAACAAACATTCGCGGCACCGAGATGTTGGACAATGCAGACCTCATGATTATCGGCACGCGCTTCCGCCAGCTGCCAGAGGCGCAGTTAGCACCGTTCATGCGCTTCTTGAATGCTGGCAAGCCGGTCATTGGCTTCCGCACTGCTACTCACGCCTTCTCGGGTAAGGCTCAGACCGGCGACTTCAAATGGGCGGAGT
>JAPLUM010000863.1 GCA_026397605.1 Verrucomicrobiota bacterium
CTGCTGCCCAGCCGCCCGTCTTGGCAATGTCGCCATGAGCGCCCGGCATGTCGATGCTGAAGGGTGTGTGAAACCGATAGCTACCGTCGGGCTGCGACAGCACCAGTTCGGGAAACACCGACGTGCGCACACCGCCCCAAGGTGTGTTCAGGCCATTGAGCGGGAAGTTGCCGAAGTTGAAACACAGGTAGCTCATCTCGATGACGCCCGCGCCGAGATCGCGGAACTGCGTGGTGAAAAGCACATCGCTGCGATGAATGCTCGCCGTGGGCACCTGGCCCCAGTTCATCACCGCATACGAGCGTGATGCCGCATCCTCGCGCGTGGCCAGCAGTGGCGCGTAGAACGGTTTTTTCGGAGAGAGCGGCTGGTCCTTCTTGTCCACATACATGCCCGACTGATGAATGTAGGAGTTCGATTCCTCTCGAATCTTGCTCTTCCCCAGCTCGGGCATCCGGTCGAGCAAGTCGGTATTGATCGCCACCATCTGCCAGACTTCATCGACAAACGGTGCCAGCGCAGTCTGCGGCGGCATCGCTTCACCGAAGGAACTCACGACGGAGTAAATCTGCCCGCCCTTCCCAAGACGCAGTTCCCAACTGCGCTCGCTGGTGGACTTGTGCGTGAGGTAAGCATGAAACACCGCCCGCTCATCCACGCCCTCCGCCCACTTCGAGCGTGTTGCTCCCGGACGAAACTGCCGCGACACGACGAACTCGCTAGGCTTCTCATAGAAAGTCGGCGCTTTCGACTCCGGGAACACATCCAGCAACGGCGACGCAGCGGGTGGAGATTCAGCGAGCGCGGCCAGCGGTGCGAGCAGCAGGACGGTGAGAGCCGAGCAAAGCGAGACAGTCTTGCAAGCTGGTTTCATCAAAATGCAGGCAACGGTGAGGATGAGTTTCATGATGCGAGACGAGAATCACTCCTTCGATTTGCCGCCGAGCGGCTCCGGTGTGCCTTTGTCACCGCCGTGCTGAATCATCACCGGGAAGAGATCGTCCCACCACTTGTTATAGGCGGCAGCGAGTTTCGCGGTGATGTCGGGCTTGGTTTTGGAGAGGTCTTGCGCGCACTTGATGTCGGCGGTGAGATCAAAGAGCGACCAGCGCCCTGGTTCGGTGACGCCCCAGTGAAAGGCTGCGTTCTCCTTGGTGTAGGTGGCGCGCTTCGTGCCGTTCTGAACTTGCCGTAGTGTGGTGCATTGGCTGCCGTATTTCTCGCACTCGGGGTTGCTGCACGGCTCGCTGCGCACGAGCAGGTAGTTCGCAGTTTGCACTGCGGCCATGGCGTATTTGTGATCGGCGGCAAGCCCGCTCGGCCAGCGCCCGACGTGATGAAACAGCAGGCGATCATCATGCCACGCGAGCGGCTTTGTGGATTCAAGCAGTGGACGCAAGGAATAGCCTTCGAGCTTCGGCGCGAGTTCGGCGGGAATTTTCGCACCGGCTATTTCGCAGAGCGTGGGCAGCACGTCGAGATGCGCGGTGAGGTTCTGCACGGCATGAGGCTGCCATTTGTCCGGCCATTTCCAGAAGGACATAGCGCGCGAGCCGCCCTGCCACGCAGTGGCTTTGCAGCCGCGCATCCCGGCATTGTAAACATCGAGCCCGTGCGTCTCGCCGTTGTCGTTCATCCAGATGATGATCGTGTCCTTTTCGAGACCGCGGTCGCGCAGATGCTTCGTGATGCGGCCGAGGTTGTAGTCGAGATTCGCCACCATGCCGAGGAAGTCCGCTTCCTCCGGGTCCACCTTGCCGACGAACGGCTCTTTGAAGGCACCAGGAGCTTTCACAGGCGCATGGGGCGAGTAAGTGGCGAGGTAGCAGAAGAACGGCGAACCCTTCGCGTCGTCGATGAAGGCCATCGCCTCGTCAAAGAGGAGGTCTTCGCGATACCCGGCGCGTTTTTCGCGCACGCGATTGCGGATGATGATTGGATCAAAGTGAACCGTAGCGGCACCCGCATTAGTCGAGCACCAATCGAAGCCACGATTCGCCGGACCATACGACCCGTCATTTCCGAGGTGCCATTTGCCGATGAACCCAGTGCGATAGTCGGCGGACTTCAGCAGTTGCGGCAGGATGACGGCGTTCACATCCATGTGCTCGCGCGGCTCGGTCGTGTGTGTGACGCCGCTGCGAAACTCGTGCATGCCAGTCATTAGCGCAGCCCGCGTGGGCGAGCACGATGGGCTGACATAGAACTTCTCAAACCGCACACTCTCATCGTGCAGCGCGTCCTGGTTTGGCGTCTTCAGCAAAGGATGCCCGTGCTGCGCGACGTCGCCGTAGCCCTGGTCGTCGGTGAGGATGAAGAGGATGTTGGGTTTCTTGGTCGGCGCGTCGGCAGCGTGCAGCGCGGCCAGCGGAGCGAGCAGCAGGGCGGTGACAAGGATGAGCGTGTGTTTCATTGTTTTAGAGAGAGAGGATGTTGGTGATTAACGGCTCCTCCCGCGTGCGATGTCCGCCTTGAGCACAGCAAAAAGTTCCTTCGCTCGTTCGGGCTCTTGCGTGAAGACATTCGCGGCCTCGCCGGGATCGGTGCGGAGGTTGTAGAGCTGGAACTTGTCGTTGGGGCCTTTGCCTTGGGTCTCGATGATGTGATCCGGTGCGACGGTGCCGTCCTGCACGGCATAGACTCCTGAGGGCAGTATGAGCTTCCAATCGCCGTCGCGGATCGCGAGCGTGTAGGAGCCGTAGTTCACATGCACCATGCCGTTGCGAATGGGTTGCGCAGGTTTCTCGCCGCGCAGCAGCGGTGAGATGCTGAAGCTGTCCTCGCCGGCATCGTTCGGGAGTTTTTCGCCGAGCAGCGAAGCCATGGTCGCCATCATGTCAGTGAAACAAATCAACTCGCCGCACGAACTGCCCGCTTGGATATTCCCCGGCCAACTCGCGATGAATGGCATGCGATGTCCGGCATCGGTGAGCGCGCCTTTCATCCCATTCCACGGACCGGCGGCGCGGTGGCCGAACTTCTCGATGTCCTGCGCATACCAGACCGGGCCGTTGTCACTGGAGAAGACGATGAGCGTGTTGTTCCGCTGCTTCAGCTTGTCCAAGGTCGCCAGCACCTGGCCGATCATGGCGTCCACGTTCATCACATAGTCGCCGTATTGACCCGCGTCGCTCTTGCCTTTGAACTCGCCCGCCGTCGCCCACGGCGCATGAGGCGCGGGGATGGCGTAGTAGAGGAAGAATGGGGCATTGTTCTTGGTGGGTGGTTCTGGGTTCTGGGTTTGCTTTTCGAGCCACGCATCCGCCTTGCTGGCGACGGTCGAAAGGTAGCCCTCGAACTTCCATCCCGGTGCCGCCAAACCTTTGCGCCAATGCGCGCCTTGCGTCTCGGGATTCGTCACGCCTTCACCGGGATGATCCGCAATCGTCTCCGTCGGCGCGACGACGAAGCGCTTGTTCTCGATGCACGCATACGGCCCCTGTTCCGGCGCATCGAAGCCGAAGTAGTAATCGCAGCCGACGTCCACCGGCGTCATCTTCAGCGTGCCATCCGCCTGCGCGACGCGGGACATGCCCTGGTGCCATTTGCCCACGCACGCCGTCGAGTAGCCGTGGCGCTTCATGAGGGTGGC
>JAPLUM010000162.1 GCA_026397605.1 Verrucomicrobiota bacterium
CTGCCCACGCTGGAGCTGGCGAAGTCACTCATGAATGATAGCGGCTTCGCGCCTCGTGGTGAGTTGGTCACTCATTACACTTTTTCAGAGATGGACCGCGTCATCCACCTCGGCCCTGGCCACGGATTCGGCCTCACGATGTGCTCCACACGCATCGCGAACTTTGAATCCATCAATGGTGAAAACCTGCGCGGTTGGTTCACCGGGGATGGCCAGACCACGCTCTACAATGGTGATCTCAATGCTTTCTCAGACTCCTATCACGCCACGATGGATCAATATCGGCGACCTGGAGTAACAGCGGATGTCACCCACACAAAGCTACCGCATCAGACCGCCAGCATCGGCCCACGGGCGCAGGGTCAGACCACGCTCTCGCCGCATTCATGGGTAGGTGGAGCCACGCACGGCAAGTATGGAGCCGCAGGCATGCAGTTCAAAGGTGTGGCTGTCACGCTCACAGGAAAAAAGTCGTGGTTCATGTTTGATGACGAAATCGTCTGCCTCGGTGCAGGCATCACTAGCACGGATTCACGCCCCATCGAGACCACCGTGGAGCAGCGAAAGATCAACACAGCGGGCACCAATGTCTTCACCGTCAATGGCACGGCAAAATCATCGGCACTTGGCTGGACAGAGGCGATGAACAGCACCACCTGGGCGCATCTCGCTGGCAATGTCACGGGATCAGACATTGGCTACTACTTCCCCACTGCACCTGTCATTAAAGCTCTGCGCGAGGCCCGCACCGGAGCCTGGAGTGACATCGACAGCGACGGTGCCACCACATCCATCACGCGGAATTACCTGCGCATGAGCTTTGAGCATGGCAACAGCCCAACGAACGCCACGTATCAATACGTCCTGCTCCCCGGTCGCACTGCCACCCGCACCGGCCATTACGCCGCCGCGCCGCAGATCACCGTATTGATGAACAATGCCAACGTACAGTCTGTTCGTGAAAACACCCTCGGCATCACTGCGGCGAATTTTTGGACCGACAGCACCTTCACCTCCGGCGGCATCACCTCGAACAAAAAAGCCAGCGTGCTGGTGCGTGAAGACGGCCCCTTTATCGACGTCAGCGTGAGCGACCCCACGCAGCTCAACACCGCAGGCATCACACTTCAGATCGCTCTCGATGGTGGCATGCTCGTCAGCGCGGATGCAGGCGTCACCGTCACGCAAAGCTCACCGACGATCGCCATGAACATCAACACCTCCAGCTCGGCGGGTAAGACCTTCAAAGCCCGCTTTTACAAGCTCACACCGCAGACCGTGAACCTCACATCCGTCGCTGACAGCTACGTTTATGATGCTACCGCCAGCGTGGATTCAAACTTCGGCACTGCTACCACCATGCAGATCAAAAAGGCCGGCGTAGGCTTCAATCGCGAGGCCTATCTGCGTTTCAGTATTCCTACCAGCGGCGGCATTTTGCTCGGTGGCACCCTGAATCTAGCCTGTGTCACAGCTTCCACCCCTGGCGTGCATGGCGTGGCCAAAGTAGATGACAACGCGTGGATTGAGTCCGGTGCTGGCAGTATCACTTGGAACAATAAACCTACCGCAGGTGCAGTTTTAAGCACATGGACGCCGGCCGCACTCACCACGAGCAGCGCCAGTATTACCAGCGCTCTGCCTGTGAGTGGACTCGTTTCCTTCAAGGTGGCTGCCACCACCCAAACGACTGATGGCTTTGTCACTTACGGCACCAAAGAGAACAGCACCATCGCGAATCGACCACAACTCGCTCTC
>JAPLUM010000876.1 GCA_026397605.1 Verrucomicrobiota bacterium
ATCCCATCGCCTTAAAATGCTCAGGCAGCGTCAGTTTACCGGCAATTTGCACACTCCGACGCCAGTCCTGTTCATTGCCAAAAACACCGCTCGAAGCTGGCATCAACCCCGTCATCATGGAAGTGCGGGAAGGATTGCATAACGCATAATTGCAGTGCGCGTTGGTGAATCTCATACCCAGCTTGGCCAGAAAATCCATGTTCGGCGTCCGCGCCTGCGGATGCCCCCCCATCCACCCCACATAATCTCGCAGATCATCCGCTACGATGAACAGCACGTTCGGTTTCCCCGCTGTGCTGACCGCACGCTTCTTTGTCTTTGCCGCAGCAAAAGAAAAGATCGGCCAGATAAAAAGGATAACAACAAAACAGCGGCTCAAAGACATTCCGACATCAAAGCATTCAGTTCCGTCCTACGCAACGACCAGCAAAGCCCATGCTATCGTTTGGGACTCCAGACCTTCGAAACCAAACCTGAAACCAACGGTGTCTTACAGATCAATTGCGACCTAACTTCCCACAGTGCAAGCACACAGCGTTCGAAACTGGCAACGACGGACAAAATGGCGGGCTCCCAGCCACTGTGAGATTGGCACATTTTCTTTGGTTGATGATGAAGAACGCAGTGTCACTTCACCAGCCTAACCAACAAATCCTTGCTCTCGACGCTTTCGCCGATCTTCACAATGATCTCGCTGACGGTGCCGGAGGTGGGGGCGCTGATGGCGGCGAACATTTTCATGGCTTCTAGAGTCACGAGGGTTTCGCCTTCCTTGACTTTTTGACCGACGGTGACGGCGATGCTGGCGACCATGCCGGGCATGGGGGCGCCGACTTGGGTTGGGTCGGCGGGGTCGGCTTTGACTTTGCTGACGGCGTTTACGGCGAGGGCTTTGTTCGTGACAGTGGTGTGTCGTGGATAGCCGTTCAGCTCAAAGATGGCGGTCTGCTGGCCAGCGGCGTCGGGCTCGGTCATGTTCAGCAGGCGGACGAAGAGGGTCTTGCCTTCTTCGAGGTTGATGTGGATCTCCTCCTTGTCACGCAGGCCGTAATAATAGGCTGCGGTGGGCAGAGCAGCGACGTCGCCATAGGTCTTGCGGAATTCGGCGAATTTCAGGAAGACATCCGGATACATTAGGTAGCTCCAGACATCGTCTTCGGTCGGCTTTTTCTTGAGCTTGCCTTCAAGCTCGGTGCGGACATCGGCGAGGTTGATCTTGGCTGCATGAGTGCCTGGGCGGCCTTTGATGCGCTTGCCGTTTTTACCAACGATGGCGTCAGCGAGAGCGTTCCATTTCTTGCGGCTGTCGGCAGCCTTGGCGGGCTCCATGCCGTAGAAGGGCTCGCCAAGCCAGCCTTCGAACATGCTGGTGACGTCCTTGCTCCACTTGGTGCCGGTGAGCTGGAAGATGTCGTTGGGCTTCACGCCACGGGCGACGCACTCGATGGCGAGGTCGCCGACGACTTTGGATGATGGCGTGACTTTGACGATGTCGCCGCAGAGCTGGTTCACCTCAGCATAAGCGTGAGCAATCTCGGGCCAGCGTGGTCCTAGGCCCATGCCGAGGGCTTGCTCCTTGAGGTTGGTGTATTGGCCACCGGGCATCTC
>JAPLUM010000423.1 GCA_026397605.1 Verrucomicrobiota bacterium
AAGGTGATTCAAATGATCTGCGCCAAGCTCGGCTGGACCGCCGGAGGCATGTGGATGCTGGACACCAACCTCAAAGAACTGCGCCTCGCCGAGCTCTGGCACGATCCCGAGCGTGACCTTGCTCAGTTCGTGGCAATGAGCCGCGAACTCGCCTTCTCTTCAGGATCTGGCCTACCTGGCCTGGTTTGGCAAACAGGCCACAGCCAGTGGTTCCGCGACTTTGCTTCGCAAACAGAGCTTTTCCCCCGCGCCGCCTGCGCGACTGCCTGTGAGTTGCATGGAGCGCTGGCCTTCCCCATCATCGCACGCGGAGAAACCATCGGCGTCATCGAGTTATTCAGCTCGAAGCCCGTCGATCCAGATGAAAAACTGCTGCAAGCCCTCGCAGGCATTGGCAATCAGATGGGCCAGTTCATCGAGCGCAAATCAGCCGAGAACCAGCTCTGGCAGACGAACGCACTGCAAAAGGCCATCCTTGAAAGCGCGAACTACAGCATCATCTCGACTTCACCAGATGGCACAATCGTGACCTTCAACCGCACGGCTGAGCAAAAGCTCGGCTACACCGCCGAGGAAGTGATCGGAAAGCAGTCCCCCGCTATCATTCATGTGCCGGAGGAAGTCATCACCCGTGCTCGTGAACTCAGTACCGAACTGGGACGCGAGATTCAGCCCGGATTCGAGACCTTCATCGCCAAAGCAGCCATCGGTGAAATCGACGAGCGTGAATGGACCTACGTCCGCAAAGACGGCAGCCATTTTCCTGTTCGCCTCTCCGTCACTGCTTTGTTCAACGAGCGCGGCAAGATCACTGGCTACCTCGGCGTCGGCTCCGACATCACGGAGCAAAAACGAGCGGCTGAAGAGCTCCTCCAGGCCAAAGAAACCGCCGAAGGTGCCAGCCGGGCAAAGAGCGACTTCCTCGCCACCATGAGTCATGAGATCCGCACGCCGATGAATGGCATCATCGGCATGTCTTCGCTGCTGTTGGACACAGATCTGCAACCGAAGCAGCGCGAAATGGTGGACGCAGTGCGCCAGAGCGGCGAGGCGCTCATGACCATCATTGAAGACATCCTCGACTTCTCCAAGATCGAGGCCAGGAAGCTTGATCTCGTGGATGAAGCCTTCCGTCTCGACTCCGTCATCCGTGGTGTGGTCGATTTGCTTCACCACAAGGCCGCTGCACGTGAAATCGAACTCATCGTGAACATCGCACCCGATGTGCCGCATTCGCTCATCGGTGACCCAGGCCGACTGCGGCAGATCTTGATGAACCTTGTCGGCAATGGCATCAAGTTCACGGACGACGGCCATATCCGCATTGAAGTAAGGCGACTTGACTCTCCACCCGCAGATCCGGTGACCCTTGAAATGAGCGTCACGGATACTGGCATCGGCATGACGCCGGAACAGCAGGCACAGCTCTTCCAGGCATTCACGCAGGTGGACAGCTCCACCACGCGACGCTTTGGCGGCACGGGGCTGGGCCTCGCTATCTGCAAGCGCCTCGTCGAACTCATGGGCGGACAAATCGGCGTCGAAAGCCAGCGCCATGCCGGATCACGTTTCTGGCTTCGACTTCCAATGCGTGTCGCACTCACACAGGAATTGCCTTTGGCCGAAGAAAATACCGCCAGCGATGAAAAAGCAGCCATCACTTCTTTCGGAGACATCAAGCCGCGTATCCTCGTCGTCGAGGACAACGAGGTGAATGCCCGCATGGCCATGATGATGCTCGAAAAGCACGGCTATCCCGCCGAAATCGCCCGCGATGGTGAAGAAGCCGTCGATCGCTTTGCCAGTGGCGTTTATGACGGCGTGCTCATGGACTGCCACATGCCGCACATGGATGGTTACCAGGCTACGCGTGCCATTCGCGAGATCGAAGCCAGCCCCATCTGGAAGCGTCCACGCTGCCGCATCATCGCCATGACCGCTAATGTCATGGCCGGCGAGCGGGAACGCTGCCTGGAAGCTGGCATGGACGACTATGTCTCCAAACCACTACGGGCTAAGCCACTCACTGAAGCGCTGAATCGCATCCAAGTGCTCGCCGAATCTAAGGAAGATGTGGAATCCACTCCATGGTCCGCCGAGGACGAATCCACGGCCAAAGATTCCATCCAACAACTTGCCGATGAACTCAGTGTCGAAGATACCGTCGAACTCATCGAAAATTGGCTCAAAGACACGCCTGAGCGCATCCTTGATCTCGAGAATCTCGTCACGGGCGAAGATCAAGCCGCCCTACGTCGCACCGCGCATTCTTTGAAAGGCAGCAGCTCGCTTTTTGGACTAACGTACCTTCACACGCTCTGCCGCGAACTCGAACAACTGGCTGAAAACAACCTGCGTGCCAATCAAGCCGCACTCATCGCTCAATTGAACAAAGCCTTCGATGCGGCCGCTCCAGCACTGCGTGAACAGATGACGAAGCTAAAGTAGTTAAATATCTCCGGAGCCGAGAAAGAGCGTCTCAATCCCCCACCCAGCTGCGGGGATTTCGCATCGTGCAATTCGCACGAGTTTCATCACCTCATGAAACTCCTCTATGTCCACGAACGCTTCGGAGCCCTTGCCGGGGCTGAAGCCAATGCCTTCATCACTGCCGAGCAACTCGGCTTGCGCGGCCATGACATCGCCATTCTGCACGGACCTAGCACGGGTAAAAACGAAGAAGGCTGGAGGCAGGTCTTCACGAAGCAATTTCCACTCGAAGGTGATACGGCCACATGCACCCGTGCCGCTCTCGCAGACTTCAAGCCGGATGCCGTCTATGTGCACAAGATGGCTGATTTAAAGGTCATCCAAGCGCTCGTGGACAGTGGAGTGCCGCTCGTACGCATGGTGCATGACCATGACATCTACTGCATGCGCAGTTACAAGTATGACTACTTCACCCGGAAGATCTGCACGCGTGCTGCCAGCCTCTACTGCGCCATTGGCTGCGGTGCCTGTGTGGTGAAAAATAACGGCGGCGGCTTCCCGCTCAAATACGTGAGTTACCGCGAAAAGAAGCGCGAAATCGCCCTCAACCGCCGCTTTGACCGCATGGTCGTCGTCACCGAATACATGCGTGACGAACTGCTGAACAACGGCTTCGATGCAAAGCGCATCGAGATTCATGCTCCCGTGCCGCGCATGGGTGATCCCACGCTCCGCAGCACTTTCAGTGATCGCAATTTGATCCTCTATGCCGGTCAGATCATTCGTGGTAAAGGCGTGGACGTGTTGCTCGAATCGTTGGCTAAGGTGAAAAGCAACTTCGAGTGCATCATCCTCGGCGATGGCAACCACAAGGCCTACTGCGAGGAACTCAGCCGCAAGCTCGGCCTCTCGGATCGTGTCCATTTCAAAGGCTTCATCCCTCAGGAAGAACTCAAGGCTTACTACCGCGAATGCAGTGTCGTAGCGCTTTCTAGCGTCTGGCCGGAACCTATCGCCACAATCGGACTCGAAGTCATGCGTTACGCTCTGCCCGTCGTCGCCTTCGATGCTGGTGGTATCAAGGACTGGCTCATCGACGGCCACAACGGCCACCTCGTCCCCTGGATGGATCGCGCGGCCTTTGCAGCAGGAATTGATGACCTTCTTTGCAATAAAGCCAAAGCCCGCAAACTCGGCCAAAACGGCCTCCAGCTCGTCTCCGAGCGCTACGATTTTGACGACTACATCTCCGACCTAGAGCAGATGTTCGAAGAGGTTTCCGTGACTCGGCTTTCCAAAACTGAGAACGGAGTCTGCCGATCAACAAAGAGCAACCAGCGTGGTAAAGTAAACCAACCGGTGCTCGTCTCGGCCCAAGAACCGGAGCGCAGCGGAAATAGACAGCCGCAGCCTGCCCGAAGGGTGAGCGCAGCGAATCAAAGCCCTGCCACTTAATTCCCCCTCACCTGCGGGGAGTTACAAACCCAAGAATTACTTCATATTATCATCATGTCACACGCACTCGACCTCGCTGAACAACAAGCGCTCCGCCTCATCCAGGCGCAAAGCCGCCTGGGTCGCATCCGGATGCGCCTAGCCATGAATTTAAAGCGCTGGAGCTGGCTGACCGTCGTCAATGGCACGCATGCGGTGAAGAGGCTCTTCGATATCGTCATCAGCCTCGTCTGCCTGCTCATGGCATCGCCAGCCTTCGTCCTCGTGTCGCTGCTCATTCGCCGCGATGGCGGCCCCGTGTTCTTCAAACAAAAGCGCGTAGGTCTGCATGGGGGGGAGTTTGAGATGCTCAAGTTTCGATCCATGTGCGTCGATGCCGAGGCCAAGCTCGCTGGTCTGCTGGCGCAAAACGAGAAGGCCCAGGGTATCACCTTCAAGATGAAGGATGACCCGCGCGTCACCCGCGTCGGTCGCTTCATTCGCAAGACATCTCTCGACGAGCTGCCGCAGTTCATCAATGTGCTGCGCGGCGACATGTCCATCGTCGGCCCACGTCCGCCGCTGCCACGCGAAGTGGCTCTTTATTCCAGCAGCGACAGACGCCGCTTGTATGCACGTCCAGGCATCACCTGCCTCTGGCAAGTGGGCGAGCGCCGGGGCGGTGTCTGGGAGATCGGTGACCGCAATGCCATCGACTTCGACGAGCAGGTCTCGCTCGATGTCCGCTACATCGAGAGTCAGTCGCTTGTTCGCGACTTTTGGATCCTGCTGAAAACCGTCCCCGCTATCGTGTTGGGCAAAGGAATGTAATTTCTATGAACGCCGTCCTCATTTGTCCTGATACTCGCGAAGCGGCTGGTTTCGCCCGCCGCATGAAACCTCTCGCGCTGCTGCCCATCATGGGGCGCGCATTGCTCGATCTGTGGCTCGAAAAACTCGCCAGCGATGGTGTGAAGCAAGTCACGCTGCTCGCGGCTGACCGCCCAGATCAAATTCGCCACGCCATCGGCAATGGTGGCCGCTGGGGCCTAAAGATCACCGTCATTCCCGTCGCCAGCGAGCCTTCCATTGAACAAGCGCGTCTCTTCGCCGCTGATTCACATACCCGCGTGCTGAAGCTCGACACGCTGCCCGCACTACCGCAAATGCCGTCACACCTCACCATGCGCCGCATCTCCTCGGATGTGTTTGTCAGCACCCGCGCACGCATCTCAGCCACAGCCATCATTGAAGGTCCGGCATGGATCGGCCCTCAGGTCATCATTGGTCCCGGAGCCCACATCATGCCCGGCTCGATCATCGAGAGCGCCGCATACATCGACCGCCAAGCCACCGTGTGCGGTAGTTGGATCGGACCGAAAACGTATGTCGGGGCCATGACCGAGGTCTCTCACTCTTTTGCTTGGGGCAGCGGATTCGAAAGCTGGCGTCTTGGTTCCTTCATTGAGGTCACGGATGACTTTCTTCTTGCCAGCCTGAAGGAGCAGCCTTTTGGCGGTGCGCGCAGCGGTTGGTTTACGCGTCTTTTAGCGCTGCTCCTGATGATCGTGAGTGCTCCGCTCGCCTTACTCTGCATAGCGTGGTCACGCCTCGTTCGTCAAAGAGCGGCCTTCACGCGTGTGCAGGTCATCGTGCCGCCACCGGGCACGCAGGACCGCTACACGCGCACCGTGGGACTGCACACGTTGAATGGCCACGGCGGTCTTTATGCCCGCTGGCCGCAGCTTTGGCGTGTCGATGCGGAGTCCAGCCTTGCTCACGCGGCCTACTACAGCGTTCACCGCTGCTTCAGATTGAACTTGCGCATCCTCTCGCGGTGCCTGCCACGCTTTTTGAGTTTCCGCCAATCACATGACACCCACGTCATAATCCCCCCATCGAACATCAACACCGCCCACGCATAATCTATGAACACCACCGCTATCATCGCCCCCTACGAACTCTGCTCCACCACCTCCCTTCAGTGGAAGGAGCGCCTCACTAAAGAACTCTCTTCACAGCAGACTGAAGTCAGTATCGACCTCTCCAAGACACGCTTCATCGACAGCTCCGGCCTCGGTGTCCTGCTCTCGCTTAACAAGACTCTTCGCGCTCAAGGTGGCGTTCTCAAGCTGCTGAATCCCTCCTCTGCCGTGGCTCAGCTCATTGAGCTGACACGTCTTCACCGCGTGTTTGAAATCGTTCACGCCTGATTCATTCCATGAGCTACGCCAGCCAGTCCACCGAAGGACTTCACGTCGACTTTCCTGCCACGCTGGAAAGCTGTCGCGAGTCCGTGCATGCCATTACGGAGTGGCTCGGCAACCAGGGCCTGAGCGCTGACGAATGCCGCGATTGGGAACTCGTGCTTACCGAGGCTGCGACTAACGCCGTCTCCTACAGCAATGCAGAGACGCCGCTGCGGATCGAGGCCAGTAGCACCAGCACCAGTATTGAAATCCGCATCAGTGATCACAGCATCGGTTTTGATTGGCCTGAACAGCCTGCTTTACCCGAAGACGATGAAAGTGAGCACGGACGCGGCCTTTTTATCATTCATAGTCTCACGGACAACGTCAGCTACCTGCGTGGTCGCACTGAAAATGTGCTCTGCCTCCAACGCAGTCGCCGTGTGGTCAAAGCTCCTGCTGAAGATCTGAACGCCACGCTGGATCTCATGACCGCCGAAGTTTCATCGTGCTACGAGACGCTGGCAAATATCTTCCGCCTCAGCGCCGAGGCTGCACGTGACATGACACCAGAGGCACTGGCTGCAAATTGGCTCGAAGAACTGCGTCACATCTCGGGCGCGGAATTCCTCACTCTGCGTTTGCTCACCCAAGATGGCTCACAGCTTGAAGTCATCGCCACAGCCCCTGCCACCGCCTATACAGCACCATTCATCGATCTCAGCAGCACCAGCATCATCGAATCCCGTGCCGTCATCTCGCACCAGGATCAGTGGTTTGATGGTTGTACAGTCTTTGATCATGCTGACCCGCTCTCATATCGCGGCAGCGCCGTTAGCGGTGTCGCACACCCGCTTGAAACGGGCGGCGAAGTCATCGGCGTTCTCACCCTCGGCGTGAATAGCCCCCAGTGGGAACCCAAGGCACGTGAAATCAATGTCGTGCGCAGCCTTGGTGATTTTCTCGGCACGTTGCTTCACAGCATTCGCCGTCGCGACGAGGCCAATCATTCACGCCTCATCAAACGCGAGCTGCAAATAGCTGCCGATATCCAGCGCTCCCTTCTTCCCGCTGAATTGCCGCAAAGCACCACGCTCCAATGCGCCGGCCATCTTACCACCGTCGGTGAAGTCGGTGGCGACTTTCTCGATGGCATCACACTGGCCGATGGTGGCCGACTTTTTGTCATTGCTGATGTCATGGGTAAGGGCGTGCCCGCCGCACTCTTTGCCACAGCTTTTCGCAGCTTGCTTCACTCACACCTCGACCTCGCCGCGCAGCCAGACCAACTCATGCAGTGCATGAATACCGCGCTCTTCGCTGAACTCGACCGTGCCGACATGTTCATCACCGTGCAACTTGCCTATATCAGCGCTGATGGACTCACGCTGCGTAGTTGCGGCGCTGGTCACGGTCCTATGCTGTTCGCGAATGGTCATGAGGTCGCCGAAATCAGCGCCGATGGGCCACCGCTTGGCGTCATGCATGACGCAGATTATGGGCTCCACGAGATCGGTTTGAAGAACATCACCCATCTGCTCATGCATACCGACGGTCTCAGTGATTCCACATTACCGGACGGTTACGGGCTCAGTCGTGACATGCTACATCATTGGCTGCGAGCCACCTCAGTTGAGGGGGTCGACGCTTGGTCGTGCCGTGACAGTTTGTTGCACATGCACAGCCTCCATCAGGACAAAGCTCGCGCTCATGATGACGCCACCTTTGTTGTTCTCGTCCGCGAGGGCGCTCTGCTTCCTAAACCTCAAAAGCGCACCCTCACCCATGCACACCGATAAACCCATCCTCGTCGTCGATGACGAACCCCACATCCGCCGAGTCACCGAGCTGAGCATGAAGCCCCTCGGCCGTCGAGTTCTCCTCGCCTCTGATGGACGCGAAGCTCTCGCCATCGCTCGGCGCGAGCTGCCTTGCATCATCCTACTCGACCACATCATGCCGAACATGGATGGCAAAGCCGCCCTGGAAGAGCTGAAGAATGATCCTGCCACACGTGACATCCCCGTCGTCATTCTCAGCGCCAGAGGCCAACTTGTTGTGGGCCATTACAGCGGTTTTGAAGCCGCCACGCTGTTTGTTGCAAAGCCATTTAGCCCCACGCTCCTTCGTCAAGAGATCCAGCGACTCATCCAGCCAGTTCTTAGCGCCTGATCGATCATGAAAGACCATCTCGACCTCTTCATCATGATCGACGCCTGCGGGTGGGAGATCATCAAAACGCGTCCGCAGTTTCTCAAGGATGCAGCGCCGCATCGTCGCAAACTGGAAAGCGTCTTCGGCTACAGCAGCACCTGCGTGCCCAGCATCCTCAGCGGTCGCTGGCCTGACGAACATCAGAACTGGTGCTACTTCATTCACGATCCAGAGAACTCGCCCTTCGCCTCTTTGAGCTGGCTGCGCTGGCTTCCCAAGGCACTGACCAGCCGCCGCATCGTTCGACGCCACCTGACGAAGATCGTGAAACGCTACCTCGGCTTCCAGGGCTACTTTGACCTCTACAACATCCCCTTTCAGCGCATTCACCTCTATGACTTCACGGAGAAAAAAAGCCCGCTGAAGCCCAAAGGCATGAATCGTGGTGAAAACATCTTTGATCAGCTCGAAGCGCAAAAGGTGCCCTACTTCGTCACCAACCCCGATTTGAGCGAAGAAACCAATCGTGACCGCTTGAACGCCGACATCACCTCCGAGCGCATCCGCTTCGCTTTCCAATACTGGGCTGGCCTCGATGGTCTCCTGCACCGAGTCGGCAATCAATCCCCTGAGATCGACACCAAGCTCGCCGAATACGAAGCCTGGATCACTCAAACGCTCGAACTTGCCCACCAGCACAACCGCAGCGTCACCCTGCATGTCTTCAGCGATCACGGCATGGCCAACTGCGACAAGCACCTCGATCTCACGAAGCAAATCGACGCCCTCGGCCTCCGCATCGGCACGGATTACAACGTCGTCTATGACAGCACCATGGCCCGCTTCTGGTTCTTCAATGACAATGCCCGCCAACGCATTACCGCAGCTCTCCAAACCGTGAACGAAGGCCGCATCGTCCCCGATGACGAACTCAAAGCCATGCGTGCCCACTTTGAAGATGGCCGCTTCGGCGAACTCATCTTCCTCGTCCGCGAAGGCACCCTCATCGTCCCCAGTCACATGGGTGAGCGCCCAATCCGTGCCATGCACGGCTACCATCCGCATGACCCGCAGAGCTACGCCACGCTCTTCAGCAGCACTGCTGACGTGCCATCCGACATCACCCATATTCCGCACATCCACCGCCTCATGCAGCAAGCCATCGTACCTGCCTCTGCCCAATCCAACATTCACGCCTTCGCCGCTTAATTTTATGACTCTCGCCTATCCCAGCTTCATTCAAGACTTCCTCACCCGCTGGCACTTCAAGTTCACTCTGCCCGCCAAAAAGCGTGCCACGCTCCACGGCGTGAAGCTCGACATCAGCAGCCTTTCGCCGTTGATGAAGAATCATATCCTGCAGGACCGCTACGAGTTTCAGGAGCGCAGACTCGTCCAGCAGTGCCTCACCAAAGACGATGTCATTCTCGAACTCGGCGGCGCCATCGGCTTTATCGGCCTCTTTTGCCGAAAAGTCATCGGCGTGAAGCATCTGCTCAGGCGGAACTACGCGCTCAATCAGATTGAGCCTCAAGTCACCCATGCCGCCGCCTCTTCAGAAGACGGAGAGATCAGCCTTAACATCGGCGGCGAGTTCTGGGAAAACAGCATCGTCACCGCCAACGACACCGCCATGCAGATCACGGTGCCCGCTTTGAGCCTCCGCTCGATTGTAAAGCAAATGCTCGCATCCCCCACCGCTCTCATTTGCGATATCGAAGGCGCTGAAACCCACCTCGACTTCTCGCAGCTCCCAAAAACTGTCACTCGGATCATCATCGAGTTACATCCGAGTATTGTTGGCGAAGCCTCCAACAGACAAGTCATCGATCAAATTCATGCCCTCGGCTTCTCGACAAAAAGCGTCGAGGAGAACACTCGGTTGTTTGTGCGCTGATGCATCTTCTATCTATGTTGGTGCGGTTATGGGGCCAGAAGATGATTTTCTTCCGGCCTTCTTCTTTTTGTAATTCCTCTCATAACCACCCACCTGCGGGGATTGTCACCCCAATGGTCTGCGAGCACACTTCGACACGCACATGACCTACACTGACGTCCAACACCGCATCTGGAGCAACGCTCTCTCAAACTACCTTCGCACCGCCGTCGGTATCGTTGTGGGGCTTGTCACTTTCAGACTGCTTTATCAATCGCTGCCCAAAGAGGCCTTCGGTTTCTGGTCACTGCTTTGGAGCGTTTTTGGCTACGGAATTCTGCTTGATTTCGGCTTCGGATTCGCCGCGCAAAAGCGTGTGGCGGAGCTTTCTGTCTCCAAAGACTGGACGCAGCTTAGCCAAGTGCTCAGCACCATTCTGTTCTTCTACCTTGGAGTCGCGCTTCTTCTGGCTGGTGTTGTCACACTTGGATCACATCAATTGATTCAGCTTTTCGATGTCTCACCCGTGAATCACGACGAGTTCCGAATTGCGATGATCGTCTTTTTTGCAGCCATCGGTCTCGCCTTTCCTCTCGGCATTTTTCCTGAAATTCTCCGTGGTCAGCAACGCATCAGTTTGGCAAACAACATCATTACTATCGCCATGTTATTACGTCTCGGCGTGATCGCCTGGGCCGTTTACAGTGGTTGGAGCTTCCTGAATATCATGATCACGGCGCTCTTTTTTGCTCTCATGCCAGATCTCATCTGCGCAGCCTTTGCGCTCAAAAAAATGCCCGAAGTGCGTCTGCGTCCGCGATTCTTTTCACGCAATGTCATGAGAGAAACGATGGCTTTTTCTCTCTTCGCTTACATCAGCACGGCCACAAATATCGTTCTCGGTAAGACCGATCAACTGGTGCTGGGTGCCACGCTTTCTATTAGTGCCGTCGCCCTCTATCAAGCCGGGGCCAAGGTTGCTGAAGTTTTTGCTCAATTCACGAAGCAGCTTCAAGACACACTTTCCCCCGCGGCGGCTCATTTACATGCTAGCGGCGACTACGCATCTGTGCGCGATCTCCTCCGCCGTGGCACACGCTGGAGTGCCCTTATCGCGACGCCGCTTTATGTCTTCTGCGCTTTTGAACTTGAGCAACTGCTGCACTTGCTGACGGGTGATACCCATATCGAACAAGAGACCATCCTCGTTGCGCAGGTTCTATTGTTTTGGTTTTACACCACCACACTTACTCACAGCGTCAGCAAACGCATCTACATGATGACTGGTCATGAGCGCCGCCTCATGTGGCTCGGCATTGGCGAAGCAGTGGCAAATCTCGCACTCAGCATCATGCTCGTGCTGATCTTCCGCAGCGTAGTCAGCGTCGCCATCGGATCGCTTATTCCTACGCTCTTCTTTGGTTGGTTTAAATTGTGGCCATGGATGGCCCGCGACATCGGCATCCATCCTATGCGTCTGCTTCGCGAAACCCTCCTGGCTCCGGTGCTTTGCAGCTTGCCTGCCGTTCTCATCCTCGGCATCGCTCCCCACTTTCTTCCGCTTCAAGGCGGCCTCCTGCTCTCCACGTTCCTACCGGGCGGCCTAGCCGCCACCGTGACGGTATGGGCGTTGTGGCAAGCTGCCTTGAAGTCGGAGGAACGCTCAGCCATCCGCGGTCGCTTCTTCAAAAGTAAACCAACCGAACCTCTCGCCTCAGAAGAGCCAAGCTACGTCGCCGCCGCCCCATAGCTCGGCTTTCCAAAACAGACGCCGAACATCCCTACTCTTCCTTTCACTCCTCAATCATCTCACCTCTGGAGAGGCAAGCTACTTCCCACCATGCATATCTCACACATCCTCCGCAAATACGAGCCAGCTCAATGGGGCGGCACGGAGACTGCCGTGCTGCGTCTCATCCGGGGTCTGCAAACGCATGGCATTTCCTCTGCCGTTCATGCGCCTCATGCAGGTAGCATTTCAAACCAAGACCCCATCCGTGACATGGGTGTCAAAGTGAGCTGCTACCACGCCTTCGCACCCGTCAGCGGCATCTCACAGCAGCAGCGGGAGGAACTCGTCTCCTGGGGCGGCAATCTCTTCTCCTTCGACCTGTTCGCACAGCTTCTACAAAGCCCTACGGATGTAATCCACTCTCATGCGCTCAATCGCATCGCAGGTATTGGCCTCCGAGTCGCGCGCTGGAAAAAAATCCCACACGTCGTCACGCTGCATGGCGGTGCTCTCGATATCCCAGCTGAAGTGAATGAGCAACTCACCGCGCCACTGCAAGGCGGTTTCGAGTGGGGTAAGGCTCTCGGTGCTCTCGTGCAAAGTCGTCGCGTTCTCGAACTCACCGATGCGATCTTTACCTGCAACCCGCGTGAGGCACAGTTGCTCCAGCACAAGTATCCGCATCAGCGTGTCATCGTTCAGCCGCACAGCGTCCCCGCTGCGCAGTATGCCGTGGATCACCGTGCTGCCGCGTTGAAGGCGTTCCCGCAGATCGCCGGACGCGATCTCATCGTCAAAGTCGCCCGCCTCGATCCCGCCAAGAATCTCCCCTGGCTTGTGCGTCAGCTTCCCGAGATCAAACGCCGCCATCCAAAGGCCATGCTCGTCCTCATCGGCGCAGGCACCACGCAGCATGTCGTCGAGGAGCTGAATCGCGAGATCGAACGCCTCGGTCTGCAAAATGACGTCCTGCTTACTGGCGGCCTCGCCTCGGGTTCGCCAGAACTCATTGGCCTCATTCAGCAAGCCCGCGTCTTCACCCTCAGCAGCACCGCCGAACCCTTCGGCATCGTCATTCTCGAAGCCTGGGCCGCTGGCACACCTGTCATCTCCTCACTCACCTCCGGCCCTCTCGATCTCATCGACGACGGCCGCACCGGCCTGCTCTACGACCTCGAAACGCCATCTACCTTTCATCAAGCCATCGACGCCGTCTTCAACGATGCCACCCTGCATCGCCACCTACGCGAACAGGCCCGCGTCCATGTTATCGCCGAGTTCGATGTTTCCAGCATCGCGGGGCGCGTAGCCAAGGTTTATGGAAATCTGCGTGAGGAAGTCGCTCGACGCACGAAGCCTGTTCTGCCCAAAATCGCAAAACCAGTCCAAGCCATCGCATGACCACGCCGCTCATCAGTATCGTCATGCGCTCTTTTAATGAAGCCTGGGCGCTCAAGGAAACCCTGCCAGCTCTCGCTGCGCAGGATTATCCGAACGTCGAACTCATCGTCATCGACAGCGGCAGCACCGACGGCTCACAAGATCTCATCCGTGCGGTCAAACCCGCGCACTTCATCCAGATCACGCCGCAGGACTACAATCCAAGCCGTGTCATGAATCATGGCATGACGCTCGCCAAGGCAGATCGCGTGCTCTTCCTCAATGCCGACGCCACACCGCAAGGATCGAACTGGCTCCGTCCGCTCGCCGACGCCCTGCTCGATGTTAAAGTCGCCGCCTGCTTTGGACGCCAGATTCCACGTCCCGACTGTCAGGCCGTGTTCGCCTGCGATTACGATCGCTGCTTTGGCCCCAACCGTGAATCTGCCAAGTGGGATCA
>JAPLUM010000743.1 GCA_026397605.1 Verrucomicrobiota bacterium
ACGGAGATGTTATCCCATGTCGTTGCAGCCGTGCCACCGGAGGCAAGACGGATGGCTGTCATCCAGTTATCACCCGAGTAAGGACGAGTCGCCGCTGGTATGTTGGAGGCCTCATTGAGATCCAGATTCGGATTCACCCAAAGCGTGGCCACATTGGCACTAAAATCCAGCTTAGCGACTACAGTGTAAGTCTGTCCATTCACTGGGGCGATGCCTGAGAAACTATGCTGATTGGCATTCAGATCATGAATGGCAAACTCCCGCACGCCGGACACGGGATTCGTGGCAAAAGGCACACCGAAGAGCATGCGCTCCGTGCCAAAGTCAAAGAGCGAAGCCCCACTCCAGGCTACCCCAGCGCTGCGGGTCATTTGATAGCTCACATACACCGCTTGGAATCGACTGGTCGCATCCCCATTGATCGCGCCTTCAGCCTCCACGCCATTGAATTGACGCACAGCACCTGATTCCTGAGTCGAAAGAGAATTGCCAGCGATTGTTGGCGAACCAAATGCAGGGTCCCAATCTGAAGCATCATTGCTGAAAGCAGGTGGTACGGTGTTTTGCAGATCCCAATGCACACCACCTTTGCGCAGAGCGATGGGGCCATTGGCATAGTTGAAGGTCTCACTGCCGATGACGAGATCACTGCCACTGGCTACAGTCGCTACCGGATAGCTAAAGCCTTGGATCGCCGTCCAACTCGTGCCGACGATGAGCTTGTCCCAATACGTCGGTGCACCGCCACCGGAGCCAAAACGCAGGGCCGTCGTTGCATTCGCGAAGGCGATGGTGGCATTCGGCGTTGGCTCACCCACGCTGAAATTGTGATTGATGAAAAGAGAGGCCGTACCTGTTGCGTAGTCGATCTTCCCGACGATCTGATACTTCGCACCAACGACCGGCGGCACTCCAGTAAAGCTCCATTGATTGGCTCCCAAATTGTGAATGCCTAGCTCTCGCCGACTGCTACTCGGATTCGTCGCAAAGGGCACGCCAAACATCAGCCGCTCCGTATTGCCATCATAGATGCTCAGACCACTCCACTCCACGCTGCTAGCACTGCGCTGCATTTCAAAGCGGTAGTAAATCGTCTTGTATTGAGACGCCGCAGCATTGCTAAAACTGCCGTCTGCTTCCGGCGAATCATATTCACGCTTAGCACTCGTGCCCCAGGTGGCCAGGCGGTTGGAAAAGATATAGGGCCAACCATCCACGTTGTCCCAATTCGAGACGGTTTGAGTCTTGCCCACAAAGCCGCCGCCGGTGTTGTTGTTATCAAAGTCAAAGCCTAGACCACCATCTTGGCCGAGGATATTGCCATCAGGATAATCAAAGTTTTCCACTGCAATGACCTGATGCTGCCCGCTAGCGGCCGTGGTGGTCGGATAAGCACGCTGGATGGCTGCCCAACTCGTGCCGACAGCGACATCATCCCACGTCGTCTGACCCGTGCCGCCTGAGCCGAGGCGGATGGCGCTATTCCAGTTATCTCCCAAGTAGGTGCGGGTCGCGGCAGGCACGCCCTCTGGCTGAGTGAGGTCAGGATTTACCCAGAGGGAGATTTGATCATTCACAAAGTCCACCTTGGCCACAAGCGTGTACTCCGTGCCATCCACAGCAGGCACATTGGTGTAACTGACACCATTTTCACCAACCGCAAAATGCCGCTGACCACCGACCACGGGCGGATTGAAATCCACACCAAAGAAGATACGCTCTGTATTAAAATCATAGGCACTGATGCCACTCCAGGTCGCACCCGCAGCCCGGGTCATTCTGACTCGGTAATAGACCTGTCGGTAGCGCGTCCCCCCCGCCTCATTCACACTGCCATCTCCCTCACTCACATTGCCAAACTCACGCTTTGCCGCCGAGTCGCTGGTGCGCAGTGTGCTCGTCGTGACGATTGGAGATCCAAACACCGTATCCCAAGTCGATGCCGGCAGCACCCTTGTGTAGCCGACAAAGCCATCTCCATTCGTCGTATTATCAAAGTCCCAGTTCACTCCCCCAGTCCGATTGTTGATGCTGCCATTGGCGTAGCTGAAGCTATCATTGCCAATGATCACATTCTGCCCTGCCACAGCACTTGGATTTGGATCAGGGTATGAGGCCAATTGAAGTCGAAAAGAATCCAAACACACGCCATCCTCGCGGGCGACGATGCGTAAGGTGTAGTTACCTGATGCGAGAGCGAAGGTCATCGGATTCTGAGCCGCTGCGCCTGTGTTGGTTTCTGCTTGCCCGCTGCCATCCCAACCCTGCTGACCGAAGTCGGAGGTCGCATGGCCGCTGTCCACGTAGTAGTCCGCATGCGTGCCACCAGGGCCATCCGCGAGATCAACAATACCTGCATAGATCGAGTCAGAGCTGACGCTATGCCCATCCCAGCGCAGATAGAGCCTATAAAGGCCGGGCGTGGCGATTTGAATGCTATAGTCCACAGACGCACCCCCTGGATCATTCACCCCAGGCGTGGTGCCACGCTCAAAAGGCACACCACCCGTGCCGCTGTCCGGCTGTGCCTGCATGAACAGGCCATTGGTGCCCGTGGCATTTTCATAAGTCACCGTATTCGGCACCACCGCATTCGGCGTCGGTGCCTGCACCCAGTTCACCCCATTCCCAGGTCTCAGCGCATGATAATTCTCCGCCTGCCCAGTGACAGAACCACCGGCTTCGACATAAGGCTGGGTAGGTGGCAACAAGCCTGCAAAAACATTCAAAGTCGCGAATAACGACAATGCGACTGCAAAAAGAACGACTCGCATAACAAAGGTGGGTTGAAAGGTAAGGGTGAGCTGTGACTCACTCCTACGAGTCTGCCTAGAATATGGCCGCCTGCCAAGCCTGCAGATTTGGTTAAATGACCAGCCTAAGCCTGATTATAAAAGGTTTGAGCCGTTTTTGAAGCACCTATTGCAACACGCGTAAGGACTCACGGATCAGTTTGTCCGCACTCGTTGCTGGATCGAAGCCCGGCTGCTTGACCAGCTCGTTCACGGCTTTCTGCGCCTCGCTCTGCTTATAACCAAGCGCGATTAGGCCGAGCACTGCGTCGCTCATTGCCTCCTGTTTCGGATCATGCGTTCCCTTCGCCACCTGCGCAGCCTGCCAGGCATCGACGACGCCAACTTTGTCTTTAAGTTCCAGCACGATCCGCTCTGCCGTCTTTTTGCCGACACCTTTGATCCGTGCCAAGGCAGCCGTATCATTGCGTATCACTGCATCTTTAAAAGCAGGCACGGGCATGCCACTTAGCACCGAAAGCGCCATCTTCGGCCCGATTCCAGAAACTCGATCGATGAGCAGCCGGAATAAATCACGCTCATCATGGGTGAAAAAGCCAAAAAGCAGATGCTCCCTCTCCGTGACATGATGATGAGTCAGCAGCTTTACCTCCGCCCCTTGCTGCGGCAATCGGTCAAAAGTCGTGAGCGGAATGTTCGTCACATAACCCACGCCGCCGACATCGACGATAGCTTGGTGCGGCATGGCTTCAGCGAGTTTTCCACGGAGAAAGGCGATCATATGCTGATGAAGCCTCGCAGAGCTGAAGACGCAAGAGGTTTGATCTCTCGACTGAAAAGCCTCCCGCAGATTCAGGTGCTCTGCGGTGTCTCGCTCTCTCGCGGTGGAAAACCTCTAGCTCAGTCATTGCTCCGTCTGTTGAAAAGCAAAGTGTGACAGGTTTGCAACACATTCGGTTCTAGAAAACAGGCGCAGTCGCGCCACCAATCCAAGACGGAATCAGGAGGCCATCAGCGTTGGAAATCAACATTTTGAATGAGATTCAAGTCTGTGCATCGCATAATGCGCCTGGCATCTTCTCCAATAAGGCGGCCCAGCAAAAGAAGCAGAAATGGATAGTCCAGAAGTCGGCGGGAACGAAGAACGGCGAAAATAAATATCAGAACTCATAGGAAGGCTCAATCTGCTAGAAGAATGATTTGTTTACCGTTATCTAAAAGTAACTCAACTCCCGTTTTATTTGACGCATTATGGCCTGGCATCTCGCTCATGTCGCATGCGTCTGCTCGCCCACACCTGGTGACGTTCCTAGGCGCTCATGAATCAAGGCGATAATCTCACGGTACGATTTACGTTCACCTTCTAGCGATTTGTAAATTTCCGCATCAGCATCCCTTCCAGTTTTCGCGCACTCCTCTCGAAACGCATCGAGCGTCTCCGCATGTTCTAGACACTCCTTGGTCCAATACGGATGCGTTGGGTCAAGTACATCAGACAGTAGCCGGGCGACTTCGGCCACCGTTTCATCAGTGCTTTGATCGAGAGGGAGCCAGTCAACAAAAGGTGCAGCTTCAAGGATTCTCTTGAAGTGTTCATCACGCATCAGTATTGCGGAGCTCGCCATGTAATATTGAAAATATTGCACCAAGATGCGAAGGGAACCGCCTGAGAGGTAATATCGCACTCTCGGAATACTGTTAGTAGCAGCGGTTCCATCGTTATAAATTTCGATAAGCCCAGCCATAATTTAACGACCTGAATAGATGATGTTTTTGGTTGGCAACCCTTTCGCTGTTGCTTTGATAACTTGCTCGATTTCCGCAACTTTACTCGCAGGGAGTCCTGCAACATTTACGATGACGTCACAATCTCTTGGGTCTACTATTTTTTTTCACAAGACCAGTCGTATCAAAAACTTTGTCTGCTACCGGTCCCCAAAGGTCGAGATAACGGTTAACGTCGCGGCCGCCCACGCTAAACAGGCGTAGTGAGGTGCGAACGCTCTTCCACTAGTTTACTTATTTTTTCGATTAGGTGCCTAATACCAGCTTCCGTCGATTTGCGAAGTTGAGACAAATCCTTTTCTGGTTCTACCCCCCGCTCATTGCAGACTTTGATATACCAAGGCTGTTTGATGAGCTCTGCCTCATAGCCATAGATGTTCAGATCATTTAAAATACAACGGAGTTCATCAATAACTAGACTGTATCCCTCTAGATCCAAATCAGTAATAAACATGTAACCATCTTGCTTAGCATACCGAGAATCTGCGGCTAGCTCGGTGTGTCCGTATTGTAGAGCGCGCTCATGAATCCGTCTGCAAATTTCCCAATAAGGTGGTCCGGCAAAGGCCGCGCGCGACCCCAATCCAGTAGCATCTCCTGGCACTGAACGACGAAAAATAATGTCAGAACTCATAGGAGGGCTCAATCTGCTAGAAGTATGATTTGTTTACCATTATCTAAAAGTAACTCAACTCCCGTTTTTATCTGGGTTGGATTAGCAAGTCTGGTCTTAACTAGATTCAATGCTCTTTCTTTAAGTGTGTCTGCAAGGCCGGCTAAATCAACAATTGGATTTCCTTTTGGTATCTCATCAATATGGTCTATTATCGATTGATAAAATTTTCCTAACCGATTTGCATCTCCCAAAGCTTCACCCGGTAATGGTCCGACTGCATCCACCAATCTATCCAGTTCATCAATTGCATCTCCACCAGGCAGTTCATTGCCGGTGATGGGGATAAGAGATAAGATGCCAAGCTCACAGTAATAAATGAGCTTGCAATACTTTTGATTTCGGCCAATTCTATTCCCATGAACGAGACTGAAACGATTGATAATCAGGATGAAACTTTGGAGGAACAGCTTGTCGGCGTGAACGCGAAGACTGGGCCTTATGTGACGGCGCGTTCCTGGTCTGGGGGACGGCGTAGGATTCTGGGGAAGGGGGCGCTGGAGAGTTACACTTACCATGTCATGTCCCGCACTTGTGGTGGCGAGGTCTTCTTTGATGAGGTGGAAAAGGAAGCGCTTAAACGCATACTTTGGAGACTCGCAGAGTTCTCAGGTGTGAAGCTGATCACCTACTGCATCATGGGGAACCATTTTCATGCGCTGGTAGAAGTGCCGAAAAAGGAGGTTTGGCTGGAGCGATTCGCAGGTCCAGATGGCGAGGAGCGATTGCTGACGCATCTACGGGTGCTTTATAGCAAGGCCTACGTGGACTTTTTGAGAGCTGAAATCGCTGATCTCCGAAAGATGGGGCTGGAGGCGTTGGTGCAGACAAAGCTTGATGGAATCAAGAAGCTGTTTTGTGATCTTGGCACCTACATGAAGGAGGTAAAGGAGCGCTTTAGTCGCTGGTTCAACAAACGCCGGGAGCGCAAAGGTACGTTGTGGATGGATCGCTACAAAAGTGTGATGGTGGAGGGCAAAGGTGAGCCTCTACACACGATGGCCACTTACATTGATCTCAATCCGGTGCGTGCAGGCTTGGTGGATGATCCGAAGGACTATCGCTGGTGCGGGTATGCGGAAGCCGTGAGTGGAATCAGGAAGGCGCAGCGGGGGCTTAGCAAGGTAACTGACACACCTGTGGATGCCTGGGAAAACGGGGGCGCGGAGTCGTATCGCTGCTTGCTGTTTTCCAGCGGAGTGGAGATCAAAGATGCGCAGAATGTGAATGTGGTGCGTAAAGGCGTGACGGCTCAGGAAGCACGACAGGTGCTCAAGGAAAAAGGCAAACTGAGCGCCATGGAACTCGTGAGGCTGCGAGTGCGCTATTTCAGTGATGGATTGGTCCTGGGCAGCCAGGAGTTTGTGGAAAGCATCTTTACCGAAAACCGAAGTCTCTTTGGCCCAAACCGAAAGACTGGCGCACGGCGACTGAAGGGAGGAAATGGCACTCTGTTTTCGATGCGAGACTTGCGAAAGAACCCGCTTGGTTAGAGGCGCCATGTGTAGATTCAGGCCTGGCACAGCGCAGCCAGGGTCACCAGCACCCCTTGGCGTGAGTACAGCGTCGGCGAGTTCGCGACCGCAGGCACCTCGCCACCCCGAGCGCGGGATGCCACGGGCCGTCTGTTACGGGCCACGACTCGCTCATCCGTCAAGATCGCTTTTTAAAGGAATGCATTTCATGAATGGTAGGGATCATGATCGGTGAGTATTGGCAACAGAGCGAAGACAGCAGAAAAGTGATCACTCTTTTGCCCACACAGGTAGCTCTCTCTGCCTACGATGTGAGGTCTCATTGTCCACGATGAGAAGTCTCATTGACCATAATGAGAGGCGACTCTGGTGGGAAATGGGCCGTTTTTTAGCATGAGCGGGTTCCATTAAGTCCTCCGACGAATAGCTCCCAATTGTTGTATGGTCCCTTACCTGCTGATCGGGCACGCCAAGACACTTGCAGACGGAGCTTCTCCGCGCCATGGCTATGCTTCTGTTCCCTCTGCAGCGACCAAAAATTTGCCTCACTCCTTTCTCACTCAAAATATAGCGTTGACGGCACATGTCGTGCACCGTTCCGCCACGAAGTTTCACCTTGCCCTCCTCCTCGTGCTCAGCGCCATCTCCCTAGCGCAGGAAAGTCCACGGCTGGAAACGCTACTCATGCTGCCAGAGCCACGAGCACTGCGCACCGAGCAATCGGTGACTCCTGAGAACGCGAAAAAGACTGTCTTTTCCCCCGCACGGGAGATCGCCGATGTTCCCGGCATTGAGGTCTATCCCAAGGAGGATTTTCAGCGCTATGGTCTGAGTCCAGAGACCTTTGCCGAGCGCGCTAAAAAATCTGCTGACCGATTGCTGGCCCAGTTAAAGCCTGATTTGATCAAAGATGCTGAGGGGAAGATCTTGTATGCCGTTTATCGTGGGGATCGTCCCATCATGGCATGCCTGCTGATCGCTCCCTCATTAGCGAAAAACTTTTCAGAGCACTTTGGCCCTGAAATTTGGGTAATCGCACCGGATCGCCATTCTCTCTACATTTTTCCGGCTAAACCCGAAGCCCTTGAAGAATTCATTCCCGACCTTGCCAGTCGGTATGAAGCCGATCCCCATGCAGCCAGTTCTGAGGTCTTTGCCATCAAAGCAGGCGCCGCTCCCAGAGTGGTCGCGGACTTTGGTGGGTCATGAGCCATCTCAGCACTTCACACAATCTGCGGCTTAATGACCACGACCTGCATGGGCTCCAGCGCAGACTTGAGTTTTTCAAACATGGCTTCGTCTTCGTAGGTGCCGACGATGGCACCGCCGCTGCCAGTAAATTTGGCGCTGGCACCGCAGTCGCGAGCGGCTTCCACCATATCGATATTGCCTTGACTGAGCTTGTAGAGACGGCGGCGGAGGTCGAAGTTTTCGTTGAGTAGCGGGCCGATGTCGCGCCCACGACCAGCCAGCAGCATGTCACGCACGCGCTGGGCTAAGTTTGCCCATTGATACATGGCGCTGACGATCTCGCGCTCGCCCCGATTCCATCGGCCTCGGATATCGTTATGAAAGACTTCGGTGCCTTCGCTGAGTTTGGTGGTGTAGGCGACAAAAACAGGCGGCAGCAAAGCGGGGTCCAGCTCCTCATAAATGCCGTAGCCGAGTTTCTCGATACTAGCACGATTGAAGTCCATGAAGACCACCCCTTCATAGCCCTGGATGACTCGGTCTTGCAGACCAGCAGGGATGCCCAGTTCGTCGTTTTCTACGCTCAGCACAAGGCTAGGCAGGAGATGCTTGGGGATCTCGACACCATAAAACTCGATCAGGGCGCGCCAGCAGGCGGTGATGATGGCGCTGCTGCCGGCCATGCCGACTTGCGGAGGAATGTTGCTTGCATAGCGCAGGGTGAAGTTACGCCCGTGCAGTGGTAAATTGTGCTTGGTGCAGTACTCGTAAAAGCGCTTCACGCTGGCTTTGAGCAGGCGAATGCCGCCGTAGTAGCCAAACTGGCGGACATCCCGTGCCAGTGCGTCGATGCTGCCAAAGCTGGAGTGATCCCGCTCATTGGGTACAATCGTTAGCTCAGGCGTCTCAAAGAGGGTGACCTCAGCGCAATAGTTGCGAATGATGAAGGAGATCGTCTTACCGAAGTAACCGTCAGAAGGGTTCCCCACGAGTCCGGCGCGGGCATAGGCTTGGGTGCTGATAAGCATGAGAGAGGGAAAGGCTGAGAGAGGTGGTTCGGAAGCTAGAGGCTAGGGAAAATCTGTGCAAGAAGATTGGCTGTCACATCCAGCCCAAAGTAGCACAGTTGAGCCTCAACTGTGGGGTCCTGGTTTTTCAGATAAGATTCGGCTAAAGCCGAAACCACTTTCCAAAAAGAAAGGCTGACGTGGGGACACGTCAGCCTGACTCAAATCATTTCAATATGTGGGCTCAGCCATCCTGCTGCGGACGACCACGGAAGCCGCCACCTTTGTAGCCGCCACCACCACCGCCACTGCCACCACCGAACGGTTTGCGGAAACCCCCGCCGCCACCTCCGTAGTTGCCGCCGCCACCACCACCGCCGTAGTTTCCACCACCGCCGCCACCTTTAAATCCACCACCGCCGCCGCCACCACCGTAGCTAGGCTTGCTGCCAAAACCACGTGGGCCAAAGGTACGTTTCGGACGCTCGCCGCCAGCACCATCTTGGCGATCAGCAAGATCGAGTCGGACACTGCGACCACGGAAGTCTGTGCCAGTCACGGTACTCATGACGGCTTCGACATGATCTGATGGCACTTCCATGTAGCTGCATTTTTCAAAGACTTCGATGCTACCCAGGCTACCACTCGGGATCTGAGCTGTGTTATAAACCATGCCTGCGATGTCGCCAGGGCGGGCATTGTCCATACCACCGACGTTGATGAAGAGGCGCACCATGCCGGAGCGTGGGCCCTTCGGTCCTGCTGAGCGGGAGCGCATTGGCGCTGGGCCAAAATCATCTCGGCCCTGCTGATCTGCTGGGGGTGCGTCTGAGCGGCGCGGTCCCTCGTCTTCGTAGGCGAGAGAAGGCTCACGCGGAGCCTGCGCTGGCGCTGCGGCACGAGCAGCAGGCGGGGTGAATTCACGCGCAGGGAAGTCACTTGCATTGGCCGTTTGACCGACGGTCGCAGGGCGCTCGCTAGGCACAAACTCGCGCTGCTGTTGCTGCGGGCGTTGCTGGGCGCGGTCTTCGATGATCTGCTCACCTTCACGGGAGAATTCCTTCATCCACAAATCCATCACAGCGCTCATCACGTCTGTCGGATTAAAGCCGGCATCCAGCAGGCGCTGAACGGTGTGCTCATGTTTGCCATAAGTATTGGCTTCCAGAGTCGCCTTCAGTTTTTCAAAGACCTGATCCACGCGTGTGGCTTCCAGCTCTTCTTGAGATGGGACTTTGGTGCGTGTGACCTTGGCATTGGTGAAGCGCTGGATGCGCTGCATGAGATAAATCTCACGACCTGCGACCAGACTCACGGCGGTGCCTTTACGACCCGCGCGACCCGTGCGTCCGATGCGGTGCACGTAGTCTTCGGTGTCATACGGAAGCTCGAAGTTCACGATGAGGTCGATGTCATTGACATCGAGTCCACGAGCAGCCACGTCGGTAGCGACGAGGACTTCGATGGTGCCGCTACGGAAGTTCCGCATGACGCGCTCACGCATGATTTGGTTCAAATCTCCATGCAGACGATCAGCGGCGTAGCCACGAGCGGTCAGGGCATCGACGGTATCATCCACAGCTTTTTTGGTATTGCAGAAAACGATGGTCAGACGCGGGGAATCCATGTCTAGGACGCGGCAGAGCACTTCTGTCTTACTGCGACCCTGAACTTCATAATAACGCTGCTCAATCGTCGGCACCGTCATCGCTTTTTGCTGAATGGTGATGGTGGCCGGATTGTTCGTGTACCGATCAATCAGGCGACGGATGCGCGGGTCAAAGGTGGCGGAGAAGAAGATCGTCTGGCGCTCTTTTGGAACCGCCTGCATGAGGCGCTCGATCTCGTC
>JAPLUM010000257.1 GCA_026397605.1 Verrucomicrobiota bacterium
TGATTCACTAGCAAAGCTTGTATGCAATCGAGGACATGATTCAGCGATGGTCACCCGAGGTGAGATCAAGATGCGCCTCGCTGAGAAGGAGAATACGGGGGGCTGGAACACGATGCGGGCTCACTTGATTCCAAAAGGTGACGACGCGCTTGAACTCCTCAGAACCGTTTTTGGAAACAATCCAAAGCTGCATTTCGGGCTATCCAACCTAACTGGATCTGACGCGCTGGGAAAATGGCTGGCAGCAGTAGAGGGCTGCGAAGACGACATCTCGCCAGCGGTGGCGCTGATTCGTGCCCTTTGGCCCGCAGATCAGGGGACTGATGCTACAGGCAAACAGACCTGGGCAGTTAAGGTGGCTGCGGTCTTCGCCCAAGAGTGGTCAGGTGCAGTTGCCACCCGCTATGACACTGTTTTGGAAGCGCTGCGAGACAGGCATCGCCAAGCTGATTCTGACAAGCAAGGCATCATCATTGGCGTCTTTTATTCCTACTTGTCGGCTGCTGTCCGCGCAGGACGTTGGGAAACTTCGTATCGGACTGACACTGACTTTACGCTACTCAATCAACAGGGTGAATGGACATCGGTATCACAGCTTATGATTCCAATCGCAGGCATTGCTCGAAGATCGTTGGCTGATGGGCATGCGGTGAGAGCCCTTGGATTCACGAATGACGCCGAGGCAGATGATGCATTGCCGGGGGCAGTCATCGCGCAAGCCATCGACGACGAAGCGCTAGCAGGATTGCTGCGTGAATATGGAGCGGATATATCAGAACAACTCCCTGCAAAGCTCTGGGGGATGCTCGTGGCCCTTCTCGGAGAAACCCCAGCCCTGAGAAAGCTCGCCGATGAACTCACAGATAACCGAACGGAAACCATCCGAGATGAATTATGTGGGCCAGTTTCTCCTGGAATCAATCCCAGGCAGAGAGTCAGTGAAAACCGCTATTCTTGCGAAATCACAGACGGAGAAACAGCCGAGGTTGTGGCCCTAAATGGAGATTACTTTGATGCACCGCTGGATATGGATCAGGCTGCATTTCTTGTGGCTCAATCAGACGCCAAACAAGGCCAATGGTGGCTGAATCGCTTCTTCGTAAATCCCCAGATGAATGGAGTTCATTTCGCGTTTCGGCTTTGTGACCCGGCTTCGTTCGCTGGAGCGAATAGCGCCCAAATGTCGGACAGACTGGAGCGCACTGTAACGCAGTTACTGCAAGAAGTTCTTCATGTCACCAATGACCGACTTGGCAAGGTGAGGCCACTAATGGAGAAGCTGATGGAGCTTGGGCAGTTAAGTCTGGGACGCGCACAGCAGGAGATTCTAGCCACGGCCCAGATTCATCTGAGCCAGCTTGGCATTCGCCCACAGAAGGGAAGTGCTTTGGCGCATGCGATGAGCAGACTTGATGAAGCAACAAGCCTCGAAGCTCAAGCGCGGGAAGAGCGAGAAAACAAAATGGGCGACCCTGAAAGCAATGAGAAAGCGGCGAAGAAGGCCCGTGATGAGGGACTAGGGACGCTGCGGCAGGCATTGCAAGCTGATGCAGAAGTTCATCGGCTGCTGAGTGATGCGATGAAAACAAGGATCGGACGTGAACAGTATGTTCCCGAGTCGATCCCGTTCGAGTTGTTTCAGAACGCCGATGATGCTCTGGCTCAGTTAGCTAATAACCAGGACGCACCACGGATTTTTGTGATGGAAATCGATAACGAAGCACTCCGCTTCGCGCATTGGGGAAGGCCCATCAATCATCCCGACGAGGCCTCGGGAGAACTTAAGCGTTCCTATGAGCGTGATCTTGTCAAGATGCTCATCCTTCATGGATCTGACAAACAGGTGGGTGACGACGATGCCGCTGTGACAGGCAAGTTTGGCCTTGGTTTCAAGAGCGTCTATTTGATCACAGACAACCCTCAAGTCATCAGTGGCGACTTGGCCTTCGATGTCGCGGGTGCCATTTACCCTAGGCGATTGGAAAAAGACCCAAACAGCCGACTGCGAGACAATCTTGACGTCCTGATGCCCACTCGCAAAGGCGGCACACTTATCGAACTTTCCACGAAAACGGGAACCGAAGCGCTTGTTCAGCGGTTTGCGTCTATGGCTCCCTACCTCGTTGTTTTTGCCCGCGAGATTCGTGAGATTCGACTTCAAGGCAATATGGAGCATTTCCACCACTGGCAGCCTAAGCAGATCAAAGTCAGCGAAGGTTGGGAAGTATGGTTGGGCGATGCTGGATCGGTAGGAAGTCTGATGCAGATCAAGTGCGGCAACGTTTGCTGGCTGTTCGGCCTGGATCAGCACGGCATCCACAGGCTCGATGACCTGCCGTGCATTTGGGCCACGGCTCCATTGCATTCGACAGGTGAGGTTGGGTTTGCCATCAACGGGCCATTTGACCCTGATCCGGGCAGGACGGAGCTTGGCAAAGGTGAAGTAGCTGAGTGGCGGAACACTGAACTGTTTCTTGAAGCCTCAAATGGACTTTATGTGTTCCTCAAGTGGTGCGTCGAATGTGACGACCTTTGCAGAAAGTTGGATGTCAATCATGGCACACCAGCTTCCTTCTGGGCGTCTTTGTGGACGCTGTTTTCACGTCTGCGATCGTCAAATGGGGAGGTTACGGCTACATCGCGAGTTGCCGCAAGTGTATGGCCAAAGAACAGCGATGGTGGTTACGCCAAAGCGGCCAAGGCTTTTGCTATTATCCCCAACGGATTGCCTGGTAATCTAGCAACGCTGACGAACATCGACCAAGTGCGCTTTCA
>JAPLUM010000109.1 GCA_026397605.1 Verrucomicrobiota bacterium
TGGGACGATCTTGCTGGAGCCCTGAAAGAGGATTCTGCCTGAGATCTTTGCCATCTCGCTCTTCAGCATTTCCGCATCCGCCCATGCCGTCAATTGGTCACTGGGTAGCGGTGTGGTCGCGATGAGATCCACGGTGCCGCCGTTCAAGACGTTGGCCAGATTCGCAGTGGTATCACTGCCTAGCTTGTTAAGGTCAGTGGGGGCGGCGGTAGCACTGGCCATGGTCTGTAGGCTTGGGTCCCAGGCGGAGCATTGTACTCCGGACCACTGGGATGCGGCGTCCAACTCTGTCTGGAACTCTAGGATGTCCCGACCATAAGTCACACTGAGGGCGGGCGCTTGGGTGAAGTCTGGTGGGGCCACCTGAATCGAGCTGCCGTTGGCTAATACGAGCATGCCGTTGATCTGCGCGCGGATCACCAAAAAATCCCAGTCAGAGCAGTTAAACTGGGTGATCCAAGGAAGCTCAGGTGCGGTGGCAGCCACGGTGGCAGTGAGCCCGTAGGGCTGGATGAGTGACTCCATCAGCGTGCTGTCCTTCAAACCGCTGCCGGATTGGCCGTGATCTGCATTCTTACGCACAGCGGTCATCCGAATGGCTGGAGAGCGGCACTCTAGAATCAGCTGAGAATTGCCGCCAGAACTTTGCTTTAGGCCATGCTTGACGATGATCCCGCTGAATAAAAGGGTGTTTTCCGAATGATACCCCGCTGAAATCTCAATCGGAGAGCCTGGGGCAAAATCATCCGAAGCGCTTATCTCGAAAGTCTCGCTGGCCACGTTGCCGTCTAGCAGCACGACACGGGCTAGAGGAATGCGGTTCACCGCTGTGGAGATGGAGATCGAATAGATCTGGGCGATGCCGGACATTTCCTTGCCGTTTGATTTCAACGAAAGTGTCAATAGGTCCGAATTTGGAAGAGCTGGAGATGAGGCTGGCATGGTTTGTTTATTTTAAAGGAGGAAATTTGATCTGCTGGCCTGGCCGCAGGCTGCGGATGTTCACGATCGAATTGTACTTGGCTACTTCAAGGTGGTAGCTAGGGCTGCCATAGATCTTAGTGCTGAGTTGAGGCAGCGTGTCGCCAGCCCTAACCGTAACGACGTGCGTCAGGCTGCGTGATTTATGATCGGCCGAGATTTTCAGGTCGGTGGCCGGCTCTGCTGACATGAAGGAGACATTGGCCAGCGCGCGGAGGGGATTGCCCTGAACATCAAAGAGCTTGTAGGTGATCGACAATGACGTGAGCACACATGGGAAGGGAGTGACTGATCCCCAGGTGATGAGCAAGTAGCGCGGGCGGTGAATTTTCCCGTCAAAAGAGTAGGCGGTGGCTTCAAGTTTTCTCAGCTCGGCCGCGACATCAAAGGGTGCGTTATTTTTGGTTTCAATCACACCGGTGCCGTCAAACAACAGCTCAAACTTCATCGTGCGGGGTGGCATGCCAATGTACTTGGTCACGGCCCCGGCATTGCCGATGGCACTGGTTGAATTGTAGGTGATGGCGCGATCCACCGAGTAGGTGTTCGGATTCACCTGCGCCACATAAGACACGACCGGAGCACCGGAGAAGTCAGCGCTCTCAAACGCTTGGATGGTCAGTTTGCTCGGGCTGCTCATGGTGTGTTACCGTTGTTGGGCGGCAGCGAGCCGCTCCTCCACACGTTCCATGACAGCTTCAAAGATCTCCTGCAGCGCCTCGGTAGTCAGTCGTTGATCAGGCTCGTGATGTTCCGCCGAGCCAGAGGAATCGATTCGCGCCTGAATGATGAGTTCTCGCAGTTCTAATGGCATGATTGAAGTGGATTAGGCGTGTTAGGGTGTGTTGACGCTGACCGTGTTGTAACTGAGTTCGAGCGACTC
>JAPLUM010000538.1 GCA_026397605.1 Verrucomicrobiota bacterium
GCAAAAAGATGTGCGGGCAAAAATAGGGGGGCTTCCTTTCCTGCATCCATCAGGGCAAGTCTGCGGGCAACTTCCTTTGGCAGGGCCGTGGTCAAAGTGTGACAGGATTGCATCCTGTTTTCTAAAGCCTCACAGGTTGCAAATCTGTCACACTTTCTTGATGATTCTGGGGAGAGTGTTGCGGCCTTTCTTGGCTGCATTTCTTTGTATCGACGCTACTGGAACCAGCAGCCTGGAAAGGCCGCTACACTCTCTGGAACATCGCGGCTCGTAGGCTCGTTCGCCAGAACGAGAAGGACGTGGGTTTTGCCAGTGACTTATTCCACAAAATAAATGATGCGTCCGCAGCTTTCGCACTGCGTGATCACCTCACTGGCCTTGGCCTGTTGAATGGTGCTGTTGATGACCTTCATGTGGCAGCCTGTGCAGTTGCCGCCATTGAGTGGCACTACCGCTGAGTCGCCTTTTTTGAGGAAGATACGATCGTAGAGCTGCAAGGTGGGTGGGTCAATCGGCTCCGCAAAGACGGCTCGCTCAGCTTGAGTGGCTTCTAGGCGCGCTTTGACGTTTTCACCGCGCTCCGCTAGCACCTTCAGATCTTCGTTCACATGACCTTGAGTGATGGCCAGCCTTGCCTGGGCTGCTTTGAGCACTTCCTTGGCTTTCTCAAGCTCTTCCATGAGGTCTAGCTGCTTATCCTCATGAGCAGACACATCAGCCTCGTAGCGTTTGATCTCTATGCCTAGAGCCTGGAATTCCTCGTTCTTTCGAGTTTCAAACTGTTGATCATGCAGGCGTTTGATGCTGTTTTGGCGGGTTTGGATGTCCAGCTCCACGCCTTTGATTTTCACCTCGATCTCTTTGCCTTTTAGCGTAGCCGATTCCACCGCCGCCGTATCTCCAGCGAGCTTCGCTTTTGCCAGTGCCTCATATTTAGGGATGTCCTTCAGCTCCTTTTGAAAAGAACGAATGAGCTGATCACGCTCCTGCACTTGAAGTAATTTGATGATTTCTGGATACATGTAGGCTGATGATGAATCAGAATACAGCCGTCATGCAAGGCACAACTGCATTCTTCTATTTAGCATTGTTGTAAATAAGCACTGGATACAAGAAGTCCATCTCAGGTGGGGGCGCATCTTTCATCTTGTGAGATTCAAAGGAAGACTGCATTCTGAGGGCTCGTGTCACGGTCTTACTCCACTTTCAGCCTCTGTCTTGCCAGTCTTTGCCTCTGTGCCTGTGGCCTTTTGCCGCCACTGGGCACGAAACGAATGAAAACGGATGTGGCGAAGCTTCGTGAGGTGGCACCCGAGAAATGGGCCGCCTTGCCGAGTCTTCAGTCAGGTGCTGCCACGGGTTGGCTGGCCGACTTTTCCAGTCCTACACTGAATCGCTTCGTCGAGCGTGCGATTGCTGCAAATCCCAATCTCAAAGCAGCCAGCGCCCGAGTCACTCAAGCCCGCGCTGAGACCGTGAAGGCTGGGGCAGACATGCTGCCTTCTATTTCGACGAATTTTAGTTCCAGTCGCACTCAGGCCCCGGGAGATCAGCGCTTCGCAGGGCTAGGACAGATCAACAACCGTTTTCGTTTCCCTCTGAATGTTAGCTGGGAGATCGACTTCTGGGGTCGTGTTGCCGATCAGCGGGGCTCAGCCAAAGCACGCCGTTTTGCCGCGGAGGAAGATTTTCACGCAGCGCGGTTATCGCTAGCGGCCAATACGGTGCGAACGGCCATCACACTGGCTGAAGCGCAGGCCCTGCTAACATTGGCAGAACAGAATGTGCAGACTCGGCGGGTGCAATTGGGCATCCTAGATCGGCAGATGGCACGGGGACTGGATCCAGATCGCGCTGCTTTAGATCTCTCTCTGAGCCGAGCGGATCTGGCGCGCGCAGAATCCACTATCCAGCAGCGGCGTGCCAATGTGGATCAGACGCGGAGGGCGCTGGAGGTGCTCATGGGCGGCTATCCGGCAGGATCGGAGCGCGGACTCAGTAGTCTGCCATCTCTGCGTCGTGATATTCCAGCCGGACTGCCTTCAGAACTCCTGCTGCGCCGTCCAGACTTGCGAGCAGCCGAACGTCGGCTGGAGGCAGCCTTACGCACAGAAAGCGCTGCTAAAAAAGCTTTCTTACCTAGTATCCGCCTCACGGGAGAAAGTGGGCGTACCTCCCAGGACATTGACGATTTGCTGGACCCGCAGGCAGCCATTTGGAGTGTGGCAAGCAATATCACCCAGAGTCTTTTTCAGGGCGGACGGATTATGGCTACAGCGCAGCAGACTCGCGCGCGCTATGAGGAGCAGCTACAAACCTACACCAACAGTGCTCTCACCGCTTTCCGTGAAGTAGAGACCGCGCTCGCTGCCGATGGTTTCCTCAAACAGCAGGCCGCAGCCCTATCCCAAGCTGCCGCAGAAGCCGAGAGGGCGGAGAGTCTGGCACAGGGCCAGTATGAAAAAGGCCTTTCGGAGGTGCTCACCCTACTGGATACCCGCCAGCGCGCCTTTGATGCCCGCAGCAGCCTCATTACCGTGCAGGCGCTGCGCCTGAGAAATCGGGCTGATCTGCACCTGGCTCTGGGGGGTGAGTTTTAACTTCAAAAGCAGGGGAAGACGTTTAGCCTGAGAATCTTTGATCAAGTTGTAAAAATCGCTTCTGTTTTGGCATAGCCTGTGCTTTTTCAGTTCATGCTTCAGCGGGTGGATCATCTCCTAACGCCAAGCTTTTAAATCCAAGTCACACATTACAACCATGGCCAAATACAAACTCGAATACATCTGGCTGGACGGCTATCAGCCAGTCCGCAATCTGCGCAGCAAAACTCAGCTCAAGGACTACGCTAGCTTTCCGAAGCTGGAAGAACTCCCAGACTGGGGTTTTGATGGCAGCTCCACTCAGCAGGCTCCCGGTGGTAGCTCTGACTGCGTCCTGAAACCAGTCGCTATTTATCCAGACAGCACCCGTAAAAATGGCGCACTCGTCATGTGCGAAGTTTACAATGCTGACGGCACTCCTCACGCCTCCAATGATCGTGCGACCATCATCGATGATGCTGACACATGGTTTGGCTATGAGCAGGAATACTTCTTCTATCAAGACGGACGCCCTCTCGGTTTCCCTGAGAACGGCTATCCAGCGCCACAAGGCCCTTATTACACAGGCGTTGGTTACAAAAATGTCGGTGACGTGGCCCGTCAGATCGTCGAGGAACACCTCGAAATCTGTCTGGACGCAGGCATCAACCATGAAGGCATCAATGCTGAAGTGGCCAAAGGTCAGTGGGAATTCCAAATCTTCGGCAAAGGCTCCAAGACCTGCGCTGACCAGATCTGGGTCGCTCGCTACATTCTGAATCGCCTGACTGAGAAGTATGGCATCGACGTTGAGTATCATTGCAAACCCCTGGGCGCGACCGATTGGAACGGTTCAGGCATGCATTGTAACTTCTCCACGAAGTACATGCGCGAAGTCGGTGGTGAGCCGTACTTCCTTGCCCTCATGGCAGCCTTTGAGAAAAACTGTGCTGAGCACATTGCCGTTTATGGCCCAGACAATCACATGCGCCTCACCGGTCTGCATGAGACCCAGTCCATCGATCAGTTCTCCTGGGGTATCGCTGACCGTGGAGCCTCCATCCGCGTTCCTCATAGCTTCAAGAAAAATGGTTGGAAGGGCTACCTCGAAGACCGTCGTCCAAACAGCCAAGGTTGCCCTTACGCGATCTCGAGCCGTGTGCTCAAGACCATCGCTGAAGTGCCACAGCCGTAAGCTTTCTGGACTCTCAAACCAGTTCTCCCACAAACGCCGCCTGGAAACAGGCGGCGTTTTTTTTTAGTCGGTCAGTGTGATGCAGTTGCCAACGGACCCTCGCTCCTCACTTCTTTTTCTTTTTAGCAGATTGCTTCTCCACCAAAGGCCAGTCGGCATGTTCGGTGCGCATGGAACTCATGAGGGATTCGGCTTTGGCGATGAGGTCGGGTTTTTCGTTGGCTAGATTTTTGGATTCAGCTAGATCGGTTTTCAGGTCATAGAGCTCGATCTGCTTCGTGGGGCCATTGCGGACGGCTTTCCAGTCGCCAAACCGAACGGCTTGGAGTGAGGTGCCTTCATGGAGTTCCCAATAGAAAGCCTCACGTGCAGGGGCTTCATTGCCTTTCAGCAGAGAGACAACGGATAATCCATCGTGAGCGGAGGTGAGCGTGGCACCAGCAAGCTCGGCGGCAGTGGGTAAGAAGTCCCAAAAGGACCAAGCCGCATCACTGATTTTCCCAGCGGGGACTTGTCCCGGCCAGCGGGCGATGCCTGCCTGACGCAGGCCACCCTCGTAGAGGCTGCGTTTGTAGCCACGCAGTTTGCCACCCATGGATTGATCAAAGAGGCTGCCAACTTCTGATTTGGGCTCAAAAGAGGCTCCGTTGTCACCAGAAAAAATCACCAGTGTGTTTTCGTCCACCTGGAGTTCTTTGAGGAGTGCGAAGAGACGTCCGACATCACTATCCAGCCGTGTGACCATGGCAGCGTAGCGTTTTTGCAGGTCGGTCCAAGGCTTGTCTTTGTACTGGCCCAGATCATCAATCTCAAAATTTCCGTGAGGTAGGGTGATGGCATAAAATAAAAAGAACGGCTCATTGGAATGAGCTTTCACCCAGGAAAGCGTGTCTTCTGCGATCAGGTTCTGTGCGTAGGTTTTCTTTTCCAGATCGATGCGCTTGTCATCATTCCAGAGGTAAGACGGAAAGTAACTGTGAGCATGGCGCTGGCAGTTTTAACCAAAGAAATGATCAAAGCCCATCTTCAGGGGGCTGCCGCTGGTATCAAACATACCCATGCCCCACTTACCCGTGCAGGCTGTTGCGTAGCCAGCGCCTTTCAGGACCTGCGCCACGGTGACGGTGCCAGCTGGTAGTGGTTTTTGTCCTTCGGGCTTAATTTCACGGTTGGCTCGGATCGGGCAGTGACCGGTGTGCAGGCCAGTCATCAGGCATGATCGCGATGGCGCACAAACACTGGTTCCAGAATAAAGCTGGGGAAACATCGTTCCTTCGGCCGCCATGCGATCCAGATGAGGTGTCTGGATGAGTTTTTGGCCGTAGCAGCCTAGATCTCCCTGCGCCAAGTCATCGCAAAGAATGAAAATCAGATTCGGTTTGCGATCTACCGCAGCCGCAGAGCTAAGAAGCGAAAAGCCGACATAGAGAAGGCATGTAAGGCAGAATAGTTTCATGAATGAAACTATTGAACGAAAGATGAGAGCAAATCTGACAATCAAGTGCGAAAGACTGCGCTTGATGCCGTGACGAACCGACTTCTTCGGGCTCTGCTCTATCGCCAAAAGTAAACTTCAGAACGAGGGTTGCTGGATTGTCTCACCTATGGGTAATGTAGCACCTTCCAAACTTTATGACTTCTTACCGCCGCCTCACTCATTGCCTGCGCATTCTCTGTGCACTTGGGCTTATGATCTGGGTGGTGAAACAGCTGCATTTGGAAGAATGGCAGGCATTTCCCTGGACCAAGTTGGATCTACGATGGCTGGCTCTGGCCTTTTTAATGGGTGGCTTATCCATCCTAGGTTGGGCGGCACGCTGGTGGTGGTTTTTACGTGTCTATGAGATCAAAGTCGGCTTTGGCGAACTCCTGAGACTAACCTTCTTTGCTGATTTTTTTAATCTCTACTTTCTCGGCCCTCTCGGCGCAGATGGAGTCAGGTTGCTGCATTTGTCCCAGCGCTTTCCTCATCAGCGGGGAGCGATTCTGGGTTCTCTTATTCTAGATCATGTCGGGGGCCTTTTGGGCGGTGTTGTTCTGTATTATTCTTTTGCGAAAAATGGCGCAGTGCCTGAAAACGTCGTTCTAGTGGTGGATCGAGTGCTGCCTTGGCTGGTGATTTTGACCATCCTTGGGCTAGGGGTCATCATGGAGCCCCCTATCCAGCGTATGATTTGCCGCATGCGTGGACTGTCCCAACTGTCGTCTTGGATCTCTCCAATGTACGCCGGCACCTTTCGGCATCCTTGGTTGTTTTCAGGTTTTGCAGTATCGGTCCTGAGCACGGCCTGTGCCTATTCTGCTTACTGGTCAGCCGCACGCTGCGTGGGTGTGCGGCTTGATTTATCCTTTTTTCTGGGGGTCATGCCAGCAGTGGATTTTGCGGCTTCGGTGCCTGTCAGCGTCAGTGGACTGGGCATACGGGAAGGCCTGCTGATGCAGTTGCTGCCCCTTGAAAACGTGGATTCGCTGGCCCTATCACTCCTTGGTTTTGCTGCCATTGGTGTCTGGGGATTGGCCGGCGGTCTTTGGCTGTTAGTTTGGCGAAGAAAGTGTCAAATGGTAACTCCTCCTTGACCATTTCACCCAGTTGCACCACTCTGCGCGCCCTCAATCCAGACCCAACTAATACATGCCCGCTAAAATCTACACTGAAAAGGACGCCAGCTTGGCGCCACTCAAAGGCAAAACCTGCGCCGTTATCGGCTTCGGCTCACAGGGCCATGCGCACGCTCTTAATCTTAAAGAAAGCGGCGTCAACGTCATCATCGGTCTGTATGCCAAAAGCAAAAGCCGTGCTGTTGCCGAAGAAAAAGGCTTCAAAGTTTATGACACAGCAGAAGCTGTAAAAAAGGCTGACGTCATCTTCGTCGCCGTGCCAGACACCAAGATCGGTGGCGTCTATAAAACAGACATCGCCCCGAACCTTGTCAAAGGAAAGACTCTGCTCTTCTCCCATGGCTTTGCTATCCACTTCAAGACTGTCGTTCCACCGAAAGACGTGAACGTCATCATGGTAGCCCCAAAAGGCCCAGGTCACATCGTCCGTCGCCAATACACCGAAGGCAAAGGCGTGCCAGCTCTGATCGCCGTCTATCAAGACGCCGACAAGAACGCCAAGAAGATCGCTCTTGCTTGGGCTCACGGCATCGGTGGCACCCGCGGTGGTGTGCTTGAAACGACTTTCAAAGAAGAAACAGAGACCGATCTCTTCGGCGAGCAGACCGTTCTTTGCGGTGGTGCTAGCGCGCTAGTGCAGGCAGGTTTCGAAGTGCTGGTGGAAGCCGGCTACGCGCCAGAGATGGCCTACTTCGAGTGCTTGCATGAGCTGAAGCTCATCGTCGATCTCATGAACGAGTCCGGCATCGCTGGTATGCGCTTCTCCATCTCGGAGACCGCTAAGTGGGGTGACGTAAAAGTCGGTCCAAAGATCATCGACGCAGGCGTCAAAAAGCGCATGAAAGCTGCTCTCAAAGACATCCAGACTGGCAAGTTTGCCAAAGAATGGATCGCTGAGACCGAAAGCGGTTACAAGAACTTCAACAAGCTGCTTAAAGATGGTGAGAAGCACCCGATCGAGAAGACCGGTGCCCGCCTTCGCAGCCTGATGCCATGGATCAAGAAGCGTGACATCAAAGGCCAACAAGCCAGCTACTCCTAGTCGCTAGACGAGTTAAGCTCGTTTTTAACAAAGAGCGCGGATCGAAAGGTCCGCGCTTTTTTTATTTTAAATAGCGTGGCGCTGATACTCTCAAAGCTGCTGCTGGAGTTCCTGAAGGCGTCCAATCAGTGGATCACTTCGGCGATACTGCGCTGGTCAATAGCTCGCTGGGCGCAGTTTGAATTTTGGCTAGGCATCTGGAAGGTATCTCTACTGCCTTCATTTTACCTGTTGCAGGGTCCCGGCGCACGCAGGCGGCGATGATCCGGCCTTCGGCACAGAGTTCGCCTGTCAACTTCCAGAAGCGGATCATGTAACGGACTGTTTTGCTGCGGACTTCTTCCACGAGTAGTTCCATGGTGAACTGCTCCTCAAAAAACAGCGGTGCCTTATAATCACAGGAAGCATGTACTCGCGGCCAACCAACACATTCAGCTTCTGGGATTTTGGCGGGATCTTCGCGGATGGAAAGCTCCAGGCTGCGGAAAAAGTCGTGCTCCACACGCTCCATGTAGCGGAAGAAGTTCGAGAAGTGGACGATGCCAGCCATATCGGTATCGGCAAACTGAACGCGCTCTGTGAGAGTGTGGCGGAAAGACATGATGGATCATTGGCGCAGAGATTCAGCAGAGGAAAGCGCAAATTCCTTTTCTGGATTGTCGTTACCGTTTGATGGGGGCTTTATTTCCCTTGGAGAAGAGCTTGAGCCTGTTGGACCCATTGGTCACGCTTGGCACGATCTTTAAAGGCCAGCAGTTCACTGAAGGTTTCCACATCAGTTTCAGTCCATGTAGCGATTTGCTGGAAAGTGCGGATACCGTAGGCATGGAGTTGGGTGTTGAGCACGCCTTTGATGCCTTTGATTCGGGTGAGGTCGTCGTCCTGCGTAATGCTGGCGGCCTGCTCTAAACAATGCCGCAGGGCTCTTTGCTGACGAATCAGCCTTTCGAGTGAAGTCTGAGCTTCTGCGACTTGGGTCTCGCTGCGCACGAGGCTTTTATTAGCGAGTCCGAGTCCAGCGGGGTCGTTGGCTTTCTCCCGCAAACGGCTGACGCGGCGCTGCCAATCGTCGAGTTCCTGGCGCAGGGCTTTGACCAGGGTTTCCTGAGTGGTGATATCATTGGCCAGCCTTTCGAGCGTGGCTTGCGCATCTGCTGCTGGTTTGCTTTTGGCGCTGGGTTGCTTCGGCGCAGCAGTTGCGCGTGGCTTTTTCGGTTTTTCAGCTGCCACGATGATGGATGCTGGCTCTACTGCTGGTATGGGATCAAGGTTTGGTGAAACTTGCTGTTTGGAAAGCGTTTCCTGGAGTCGTGTTTGCTCGCGACTCAGGCTTTCGAGCTGTGATTTCAGCTCTTTGACTTGGCTCAGCGCTGGTTGCAGTGCGGCTTGCGCAGCGGCTAGGTCTTCGCCGCGTTGGTCGGCGTCTCGTCTAGCTGATTTCAGGTCGTCATGCACACGGATGAGTTCCCGCTCCAGATTACGCCGGTGGTCGTTGGCCTCTTGGAGATCGGATTCGATCCTTGTCTGTGTGGCCCGCAGCATCTGATCATTCGACAGGGCGGCATCACGCTGATCTTGGGCGACTTTAAGCGCCGCAGATTCGGCGTCGATCCGAGCATCCATGGCTGACAAGTCACGTTTTGCCTGTTGACCGCGCCAGCGCCAAGCGAGTGTGAAAAAGACGACAGCTGCGGCTAGGAGCAGCAGTGTCATTTGAAGTAGGAGCCAGAGGAAGCCGTCCATGGTGGGTTAAGGAGCAGACTCCTTTTTTGCTATGCTGGCTAGTTTTTTCCAATGCTGACGGAGATGATCAAAGCCGTCCCAAAAGTTGTCCTCCGCCATGGCTGCGGGAAAGTCGGCCGGCAGTATGCCTGATTTAGCCACGGCGCCTGCTTGATCAATGCCAACGCTGGCTGGGGTGCTCTTCCAAACGATGCCTGGCGTAGCAAAGGCAATGCTGCCCGAGCTGCCAGCCTGAGGTAAAGGGGGCAGGCTCCGTATTGTTTGTTGAATATCGGAGGAAGGCGCACAGGTGCCACGGACGAGCAATGGATCTGAGATGACAATCGCATGGCCTGAGTATTTTTGTCGGGCTGCTTCGATGAGCTGAGAGTGCAGGGCCTCTTCAGCGAGTTGGCCTGCTAAGATGACCTTGTCTGGCAGGAGGGTAAGCGTCAGAAAGCTTGGTTGGGCGCGGATCGGCAGCGTGGGGATGCCTTTGGTCTCGCCTTGGAGCCAGCCAGTGACCATGCGGTGATCATCCTGCATCAGGTCGGCGGGTAAATCTTTCGGCAGGTCTGTCTTCCATGGCTGAGATTCTGCACCGACGAGCCAATCTACGGCTTTCCAAGCCGTCCCAGAAAGGCCTAGCATAAGGGATTTCCCCTTGGTTTTAGAGTCCGTATTTAGTGGATCAGGCAGAAGGGCAGTTGTGATGGGACCAAAGTCGGAAATGGCCCGACATTCGGGATTGACCCGCACGTCATCCAAGATGCGCCAGCTTGGAAAGGTAATGATCAGCGCATTGAGAAACTCACGTTTGATGCCGACCGTGGCGGTTTCACCGCGGACGAGTAGGCGATTATCCCGCGCTGCCAAAAAAAGGTGCGGTGGTGGCAATTTGGATTGGCGGCCAGCTTCTTCGAAACGAAGGCGCTGGTCTGCCTGATACTGCCGAATGCTTTGAATCTTTGGCAGGATGCTTTTTTCCCAGTCCTGTGCAGAGGCTCCCATGGAAAGCGATTGCTCTCTGAGTTTTTCATCTCGAGAGTCCGGGGCGAGTCGCTGCCATGATCCGCCGAGGCTGACGATTTGAAGCTGGGCGCTGTCACCGCCTTTGCGGGCATCGGGTAGGGGGACTTTGGCGAGTGTTTGCTTGAGATCTTGTGCCTCATCATGGAGTTCAGGCACGGCTTTGAGTTTGTTTTCCAAGCGACCACCTTGCACTCCCCAGCGATCTTCGAGCAGGCTGTAAAGGTCCCTAGCCTCAAACGCCGAAGCAGCCGATCCCATAAGCTCGCCTCGTGTGCCAGTGGCCGCGATTAAAAGCCAGCCAGGTGGGTAGGGCACGATCTCTAAAGCATCGGTGACTTGCTGGACTGGATTGAAATGAGCCGAAAGTAGGCTGCCACTCCGCACCCTTTGCTCTGCAGCAGTAACAATGGCGGTGCGCTGATTTTCATGGCGCACTTGGCCTTTGAGAATGGCGTGCTGGCCATCGAACTCCACCTTCACTGCTTCATAGCCCGTGGGCTTGTCTTTAAGCAAGACTGAAGCCTGTGTGGTTAAATCACGCTGTATGGCAGGCGCGACGAACATTCCGGCCAGAAGCCAGAATGCCAGCAGCCATAGGCCAGCGATCAACCATTGCGCACGAGTCAGATGCATGAATGAGATAAGTAGCAGACGTGCCAGCCTAGGCAATAGCACAATGGGATCGACCTCTTCCAAGTAGTCATGTTTTTGGTGTTTTGCATACTGACCGGGCTCAGCATCACCCTCGGCTATCACCGACTGTTTTCTCACCTTTCATTTAAAGCTAAATGGCCGGTGCGCTTGTTGACTCTCATTTTTGGGGCAGCGACCTTTGAAAACCACGTCATCGCCTGGGCTTCCGATCATCGTCGTCATCATAAATTTGTCGATGGAGATAATGATCCATATGATATCTCAAAGGGCTTCTGGTATGCCCACATCGGCTGGATCATGTTCCGCCGCGAGATCGAGCCACCATGGGACAATGTGAAGGATCTCATGACTGATCCGCTTGTCCGCTGGCAGCAGCGCAATTACGTCCTCATCGCAGTTCTTGCCAGTTTTGTGCTCCCAGCCTTTTTGGGTTGGCTTCATGCAGGCACAAGTGGAGCTATCTGCGGTCTCCTGATTTCTGGCGTGGCCCGCGTTACCGCTGTTCAGCATTCTACCTTCTTCATCAATTCACTCTGCCACACCGTCGGTTCACGCCCATACTCGACCAATTGCAGCGCACGTGACAGTGGCTTTATGGCGCTCTTTACCTTTGGTGAAGGCTACCATAACTACCACCATGAGTTCCAACACGACTACCGCAATGGAGTCAAATGGTACCAGTGGGATCCGACTAAATGGAGTGTTTGGACACTTTCTAAGCTGGGGCTTACCAGTGACCTTCGCCGAGTGCCAGATGAAAAAATAGTACTGGCCGAAATCGCTGAGGCTCGCCGCCAGCTCGAAAAGCGCATTACTTGCCCAAAAAACCCGCTCACAGATCGCCTGCGTGAGATGCTGAGTGCTTCGGATGTGAAACTCCATGAGTGGGCTCAGCGCTGGCAGTCCTGGAAGCCGAGCGAGCCTGATTGCTTTGAAGAACTTCGTCGCGGACTCAAAGAAACGCGCGAGGAAATTCAGCGTGCTTTTCAGCTGGTTGCAACTGCCGCCTGACCGGATCAGAAGTCCTTGATAATTTAAGGCCCCCTGGTTTCAGGGGGCTTTTTTTCGCAATTCCCGTTTCTGCTTTTATGCCTTATTAGCGTAAGACTCAGGGTTGACCTTTGGGTGCTTAGGTTCACTT
>JAPLUM010000806.1 GCA_026397605.1 Verrucomicrobiota bacterium
ATGGACCGTGGATATCACCGACGTTGGCACAAAGGCGCTGAAGAACGAAGCCTTCAAAGGCGAAGTGCCCATCGCCGTGATGTGCGACAACTCACGCGATGCCGAAAGCATCCCGAGCGACCTCAGCGACTTCAATCGCTACGGCGGGCTGTATCGGCATGTGAGCTTGGTTTACGTGCCGGCGATCTCGTTGGAGCGGGTGCATGTGGAGTCAAAGCCGGAAGGCGTGAAGCTACAAGCGCGTCTCTACAATCCGGCGTCGCTTAGAGACGAGGTTGCACTCAGTATCGAAGTCCGTGATATCAAGGGCAAAGTCGTGCATACGACGAAGAAGGTGCTCACGGTTTGGTCGGGCGCCAAGGAGATCGATGCCTTCACCATTGAGAAGCCGGAGTTGTGGTCGCCGAACACACCCAACTTGTATCGCTGCGTGGTGACATTGGGCCAGCAAACCATCACCGAACGCTTCGGCATCCGCAGCACCGAGTGGGTCGAGCACGGCCCGTTCAAGCTCAATGGCGAGCGCTTGCTCCTCAAAGGCACACACTACCACGAAGACCACGCCGGAGTCGCCGCAGCCGTGCCGGATGATGTCGTCCGCAAGACGCTGATGATGATCAAAGACATGGGAGCCAACTTCGTGCGCCTCGGGCACTATCAGCAGGCCCCGCTGGTGCTTGATCTCTGTGATGAACTCGGGCTGCTTGTGTGGGAAGAGGTGCCATGGTGCCGCGGCGGCGTCGGTGGCGCGGCGTATCAGAAGCAGGCGAAGGACATGCTGCGCGCGTTGATTGATCAGCATCGCAATCATCCTTCGATCATCATGTGGGGCATGGGGAATGAGAACGATTGGCCGGGCGACTTCGAGGTCTTCGACAAGGACAAGATTCGTGGGCTGATGACGGAGCTGAACGACCTCTCGCATGAGCTGGACCCATCGCGGCCGACTTGCATCCGCCGCTGCGACTTCTGCAAAGATATCGTCGATATCTACTCGCCCAGCATTTGGGCCGGCTGGTATTCCGGTCGCTACACCGAATACAACGTCGCTGCGGAGAAGGCGCTCAAAGACACAAAGCACTTCTTTCATGCCGAGTGGGGTGGCGACAGTCATGCACATCGTTTCTCCGAGGAACCCGAAAAGATGGTCGAACAAGTCGAGACAGGAAAGGGGACTGCCGAGAAGGGGAAGGCCTACAAGGGCACTGGCGGTAAGGTGCGCATGTCGAAGGATGGCGATTGGTCCGAGAGTTACATGTGCAATCTCTTCGACTGGCATCTCAAAGAACAGGAAGACATGCCCTGGCTCACGGGCAGTGCCGCGTGGATCTTCAAAGACTTCGCCACACCACTGCGCCCAGAGAATCCGGTGCCACGAGTGAATCAGAAGGGCGTCGTCGAGCGCGACGGCACGCCGAAGGAAACCTATTACGTCTTCCAGAGCTACTGGGCAGAGAAGCCGATGATTCACATCTTTGGTCACGGCTGGCCCGTGCGCTGGGGTGAGGCGGGCGAAGAGAAGGAAGTGAAGGTTTACTCGAACTGCGCCGAGGTGGAGCTATTCGTGAACGGCAAATCCGTCGGTGTGAAGAAGCGCAATGTCAGCGACTATCCAGCCGCAGGCCTGCATTGGAACGTGATGCTCAATGAGGGCAAGAACCAACTTCGCGCTGTGGGCAAGGGTGTGAGTGATGAACTCACCGTTGGCTATCAAACCAAGAAATGGAGCAAGCCAGCGAAACTCAAACTGGAGGAGATCGCTCAGAAAGACGGCATCACGACGCTGGAAGTGCGCATGCTCGATACCAACGATGTCCCCTGCCTCGACTGCTCCAACATCGTGCGGTTCGGCTTATCTGGCGATGGTCGTTTGATCGACAATCTCGGCACGTCCACCGGTTCACGCGTGGTGCAGCTCTACAACGGACGCGCCACGATCCAGTGCGAGATCACCAACTACAAAGTCTGCGTCTCTGTCTCATCCGAAGGCCGCAAGCCGCAGTTCAAATATGTCATTGATGCCCGAGCACCGACCCCAGGCACCGAAAAGCCAAAAACAACCGCCAAATCGACCCCAGGGGCCAAATCGCCGACCCCCAAGCTCACGCTCGACGTCGCCTCCATCGACAAAATCCGCATCCTCAAAGCCGCAGCGGTCGCTTTGAACCAAGCACCCGTGACTATCACCACCACGCCCGCCAAACTCAGTGAAGGCTGCTCCAACGACTTCTACTCCAATGGTGATTACTGGTGGCCCGATCCATCAAAGCCGGACGGCCTGCCCTACATCAACCGCGATGGCGAAACGAACCCTGAAAACTTCGTCGCCCACCGAATGGCGGTGAAGACCCTGCGCGACACCGTGGCGGCCCTCGCCGCGGCTTACAAAATCACTGGCGAAGACAAGTATGTCACCAAGTCCGCCGAGCTGCTGAAGGTCTTCTTCCTCGATGCGAAGACGCGGATGAACCCCAGCCTTAACTTCGCGCAAGCCGTCCCCGGAGTCTCGCCCGGACGCGGCATCGGCATCATCGACACACTGCACATCATCGAGATCCCCGCCGCCGTGAAAGCCATGGAGAAATCCAAAGCCTTCCCCTCCGACATGGCCAAGGACCTGCGCCAATGGTTTCGCGAACTCGCCGAGTGGATGACCACCAGCAAGAACGGCAACGAAGAAGCCAACGCCAAGAATAACCACGCCGTCGCCTTCCATCTGCAGCTCGCCGTGTTTGCCGATTTTATTGGTGACCAGGAAAAACTCGCGCTCTGCCGAACCAAGTTCAAAGAAGTCTTCGTGGGCAAGCAAATGGCTGAAGACGGCGGCTTCCCGCTCGAACTCGCCCGCACCAAACCCTACGGCTACTCGATCTTCCAACTCGATAACATGACCCTGCTCTGCCAAGTGCTCAGCACGCCGGAAGACAACCTCTGGACCTTCGAGACCAAGGACGGCAAAAGCATCGCCAAAGCCATCGCCTATCTTTATCCCTACCTCGCCAACAAATCGAAGTGGCCGCTCGCCCCCGACGTGAACGCCTGGGAAGGCTGGCCCGCCCGCCAACCCAACCTCCTCTTCGGCGGCCTCTTGTTTGGCGAACAGAAGTATCTCGATCTCTGGAAGAAGCTGCCCGCCGATCCCGCCGATCCCGAAGTGCAGCGTAACATCGGTATCACACAGCCGTTGCTTTGGATCAAATAATTCCTCACACTTAGCCAACTCATGAAACGCCTCACCACTGTCTTTTCAGTTCTTTTCGTTCTCTTCGTTCAAGCCCAAGCCGCTGATAAACCCAACGTCATCTTCATCCTCGCGGATGACCTTGGTATCGGGAACGTCGGCTCCTATGGCTCGGATAACTACAAGACTCCTTTCATCGACAAGCTCGCTGCCGCCGGCACCCGCTTCACGCAATGCTTCACCGCCGCGCTCTGTGGTCCGTCGCGGGCCATGATCATGACGGGGCGATATGCCTTCCGCAATGGATCGAGCAACCAGGATGCGTGCATGGTCATGCCGAACAAGGAACTGCAACTCGGCCGTGTGTTCCAGAGCGCTGGCTACAAAACGACCTCCATCGGCAAGTGGGGCCAGCTACCTGGCGATCCAGATGAATCAGGCTTCGATGACTACCTGCGCTTCAATGGCAGCGGTGTTTATCGAAACAAAAAAGAGGACAAACCTGAGGAGTATCTCGTGAATGGCAAAGAACTGAAGCTCGGCAATGACGAATACATGCCGGACCTCATGCACGAGCACATGGTGAAGTTCATCAAGAAGCACAAAGATGAGCCCTTCTTTGTTTATTACCCGATGAGCAGCGTCCACGGCGATCTACTGCCGACTCCTGATAGCGCCCCAAATAGCCAAGACCTTATGGCGGACAATGTGGCCTACATGGACAAGCTTGTCGGTAAGCTCGTCACGGAACTAGAGGCACTAAAGCTGCGTGAGAACACACTGATCATCTTCATGGGCGACAACGGCACGGGCAAAGGCCAGTCCGAACGCGCCACCATAGGCGGCAAGGCACTCTCCGGCATGAAAGGCACCATGCTTGAGTGCGGCGGTCTTGTGCCCATGATCGCCAATTGGCCCGCCAAAACACCCGCTGGCAAAGTCAGCGCTGATTTGATCGACTCATCGGACTTCCTCACCACCTTCACAGAACTTGCAGGCGGTACCTTGCCCAAAGACACGATCTTCGACGGCCACAGCTTTGCTCCACTACTTCGTGGTGAGTCCAGCAGCCCGCGCGAATGGGTCTATAACCAACTCGCCGCCATGTGGTATGTGCGGGATGCCCAATGGAAGCTCAACGAGAAAGGCGAACTCTTCGACATGAGCGGCGCACCCTTCACCGAGACCCTCGTCACCGGCGATCATCCTGCCCGCACAAAGCTCTCTGCCGTGCTCGCCAAACTGAACCCGGCAGGTGGCATCCCTGACAGTGGTGATGGCACCGGTCGTCATGCGAACAAGGAAAAGAAAAAGAAGGAAGGCGAAACTAAGAAGTCCGAGATGAAGCCCAAGACCCCAGAGGCACCGCCCGCGACCACGATGAGCGCGGAGGAGCAGGAGCGTGCATCCAAGTTCGACAAACTCGACAAAGACAAGGCCGGTAAACTAACGCGTGAGTATTATACCACCCATCAATCCGATGCCGCCGCCGCTGGCGAACGCTTTGACAAATACGATACTGACAAAGACGGCTTCGTGAGTCGTGACGAGTATATCTTCAAAGGAAAGAAGGCTAAGAAATAGACAGGAGAGCCGAGTGAAACGAGACAGACAGCCAGAGGCTGCCCGCAGGGAAGCGAAGCGCATCAATGGGGACAGAAGAATAAAATCCATTTTCTATTTCCATATATTCCTTTGTCCCTATTCCTCTGTACCAATCATGAAACACATCACCCGCTTTCTCGCTGTCCTTACGTTGCTCGCGCTCACCAACGTTGGCCTGCATGCCGCCGAGCGCAAATACACGAAAGATGTCGCCAAGCTCGCGGCTGCACCTGCTCCTGCGCCGGGTGGCATCTTGATGGTGGGCAGTAGCATCTTTCGCAAGTGGACGACCGCTGCGGATGACCTATCACCGCTACCCGTGACGAATCGCGGCTTCGGTGGCTCAAAGACCGATGATCAGTTGTTCTTCTTCGATCAGATCGTCCCGTCATCACAAGCCTCGCTCGTCATGTGGTATTGCGGTAGCAATGACCTCAATGCCTCACGAACGCCGGATGATATCCTCAAGAATACCAAGGAATGGATTTCCAAAACACAGGCTGCACTGCCGAAAGCAACCATCTTGATCGTGAGCGTCATCCGCTCACCTCAAAAGCGCGAGAAGGGTGTGTTGGCAGAAGTGGATGCGACGAACAAGGCCCTCATCGAATTGGCCAAATCGACTCCAGGCGTTTTGTTTGCCGATGTGAATCCTGCGTTAGAAACCGCAGACGGTGAGCCCGTGATGGAGTTCTATGTCTCCGATAAGCTGCACCTTACGCCTGAAGGTTATCGCCGCATGACTTCCGTCTTGAAGCCCCTGCTTGAGGCAAAATGGAAGCCCTCAGAGGTGATCGCATCAGTATCAAAAGTGGAGAAATCGTCCGAAAAGGTAGAAGTCACACCGCTAAGCATCAAAGGCAGCGAACCCTTCATCTATCGCAAAGTCGGCAATGTCGAATTGCGGCTGCATGTGGTGAAACCCAAGAGCTGGAGCAAGGACGATCATCGTCCATGTGTGATCAGCTACTTTGGTGGCGGCTGGGCCTCTGGCACACCAGAAAAAAGCATCGGCTGGGCCATTTGGGCGGCAGATCAGGGGATGGTCGGCATCGCGCCGGACTACCGAACCCGTAAACGCTTCGACACCACACCCGAGGATTGCATTGCCGATGGTCGCGCCGCCATGCGATGGATCGCTGAGCATGCGGCAGAACTCGGGATTGATGCGGCCAAGCTCATCGCCATTGGAGCTTCCGCAGGAGGCCACGTCGCGGGGTGGACCGCCATCTCCGCCGTTGGCCCAAGCACAGACGACCCAGCTCCGACCACACTCCCCGCAGCGCTCGTCCTGATCAATCCCGTGTCCGATACCAAACTGGGCGGCTATGGCGGCCCTACACGGTTTGGCAACAAACCCGAGCGAGCCCTCGCCGCTTCTGTCCCTGATCAAATGCCTACCAAGATGCCGCCCACACTCATATTCCACGGCACTGACGACAAAACCGTGCCATATGCCAACTCGACAACTCTTCGAGACAAGCTCATTGCGACTGGCAATCGCTGCGAGTTAGTCACCTTTGAAGGTCTCGGCCACTCCTACTACTCCAGTAGTTTCGGAGCCAAGGGCAAAGAAGCCTTTGCCAAGACCCAGACCGACACGGCAACGTTCCTCACCAGCCTCGGCTTCATCAAATAATCGCAACCAAGCATCATGAAACACATCC
>JAPLUM010000761.1 GCA_026397605.1 Verrucomicrobiota bacterium
AGCGCAAAGGCACCCTGTGGATGGATCGCTACAAAAGCGTCATGGTCGAGGGCAAAGGAGAACCGCTACACACGATGGCCGCTTACATTGATCTCAATCCCGTGCGTGCAGGCTTGGTAGATGATCCGAAGGACTACCGCTGGTGCGGGTATGCGGAGGCCGTGAGTGGGATCCGAAAGGCACAGCGAGGGCTGAGCAAGGTGACGGACACACCCGTGGATGCCTGGGAAAATGGCGGTTCGGAGGCGTATCGCTGTTTGCTCTTCTCTTCAGGAGTGGAGGTCAAGGATGCGCAGAATGTAAAAGTGGTGAGCAAAGGAGTGACGGCAGATGAGGCACGGCAGGCACTCAAGGACAAGGGCAAGTTAAGCTCGATGGAGTTAGTCAGGCTGCGAGTGCGTTATTTCAGTGATGGATTGGTGCTTGGAAGCCAAGACTTTGTGGAAAACATCTTTACCGAAAACCGAAACCGATTTGGCCCAAAGAGAAAGACTGGACCACGGCAACTCAAGGAAGGCAATGGCACCTTATTTACGATGCGGCAGCTACAGAAACGGCCCGTCACCTGATTGCTCATTGGCATACCTGCAGGCAGGAACCATGCGCAACTCTCCGACGTTTGAGCCACTTGTAAAAGCTCGCATTCTGCTTCCGCGTGCGGGACGCCTACATCGCGGCTCGCAGGCTCGTTCGCCGGAACGATAAGGACGTGGGCTTTGCAAGTAGCTCATCAGCCTTGAGCATTCTCACGCTGAGCACAGAAAGCCTTTGCACACCGAGCTCCAAGCGTCATCTGATGTGTCTAACTTCTCGCTATGAGACCTTACTCTTTGATTTCTTACACACTTTCCATTCGGGCTGTTCACCTCTGCGCGACTCATGCAACTGAAGCCCTGGCTCAAGGAGGCGTGGAATGAGCACCGGGCTTATTGCACTTTTAGACGACTTGGCTGCGCTGACCAAGATTGCTGCGGCATCTCTCGATGACGCTGGGGCACAGGCAGCAAAGGCAGGCAGCAAGGCAGCTGGCATTGTGATCGATGATGCCGCGGTGACGCCACGATACGTCGTGGGGCTCACTGCAGACCGCGAGCTGCCGATCATTCGTAAAATCGCTAGTGGCTCACTGAAAAACAAGCTCCTCTTCCTGCTACCAGGGGCTTTACTCCTCAGTTGGCTAGCGCCCTGGGTGATCACGCCGCTGCTCATGGCAGGTGGCGCCTTTCTGTGCATGGAGGGCTATCATAAAGTCATGGACCTGATCCACCCCGGCAGCCACGATCACGGAGATGCAACAACTGCCGTGGCAACTCAAACAGCTGAGGACCTGGAAGCTGAGCGGATCGCCAGCGCAGTCCGCACCGACTTCATCCTTTCGGCTGAAATTATGGCCATCACGCTGGCAACGGTCACTTCTTCCCCCATGTGGATGCAAGGCGTCGTTTTGGGCGTGGTCGGTATTGGCATGACTTTCCTGGTTTATGGCGTAGTCGCCATCATCGTCAAAGCCGACGACTTCGGAGTGTATTTAGCCCGTTCAGGCAGTGGGGCTGTGCGCGGAATCGGGCGTGGAATCGTAACAGGCATGCCGTTCTTCCTTAAAGTGCTGAGTTTTGTCGGCATGATTGCCATGCTCTGGGTCGGTGGCGGCATTTTGGTTCATGGTCTTCATGAAATGGGTGTGCATGGGCCTGAAGAAATCATTCATCATGCCGCTGAATCTGTGGCTGGATTCATACCGACTCTGGCCAGCTTTTTAAACTGGCTCACGGCCGCTGGGATCGCTGCCGTGCTGGGCATCTTCATTGGTGCGGCTGTTGACCTGTTCGTGAAACACCTCTTAGCCCCTCTCTACCAGCGACTCAAAGGCTCAACTAGCAAGGCTGCCTAACCTTGCCGAGCACTCGCAGCATCAGGGCCATTTCAGTAACAGCCGCTGCGCCTCCCTAAATCGTGGGGCAAGAGCGAGAGAATCAAGAAGGTGTTTTTTGGCCGTCGGAGCGTCCGAAGAGTGAAGGAGCTGGGCGAGCCTGAAGTGCGTCATGGCTGCACCGACAGGATCGAGAATCAAAACCCGACGGTAAGCGGCGATAGATTCGTCGAGTTGCCCCTGAGCTTCAGCGGACTCTGCTAAAGCTTTCTGAGGTGAATGGAGAAATGGATTCAACTCCATGGCACGCTTGGCATTGACTTGAACTTTAGCCCAATCTTTGGCTGCTAAATCAAGCTCGATGAGCCGAAGATAGATCGACATCGCGCTAGAATCACGCTCCGCGATGTAGCGTAACACGTCTGCCTCTTCCTCTGCTCGTTTAAGTTTCCGCAGCGCCAGGGCCTTTAGCTGATGTCCGCCACCTTCACTCAGATCCTCTGGCACCAGCTTGATGAGGTTGTCAGCCAGTGGCAGCACGGCGGCCCAATTTTCCTGCTCGATTAAGGCATCGACCAACTGGTGAATCACCCAGAGGTTGCGTGGATGCTTTTGATGATAGGCATTCAAGGCACCAGGCTCCGATGGATTGAGATCCTCTGGCTTAGGCTCATCCCAATCCGCTTTCTGTCCATAAGCCTCTGCTTTGTCTTTTAGGTAGCGGTCGAAATCTTTCTCCAGTGTTCCCAAAGCCACCGTATTGGCCTCCAAAGCCGCATTGATGCGACGACCTTCAGCAAGATCACGCAGAATGCCCTGAACCCGAGCTAGGCCAAAGGTCTCCATCAGGTAACTGACGACCTGGCTGGACTGATAATAGGCGAACATGGTGTGCTCGTGGTCCTTGGCGTTTAAAAAAGCACTGCTGAGCTGTCCGACAGGCGTGGTTTCGTTCTCCTCCAAAATCATCCTGCGGAAATCAGCCTTCATGTCCATACCCCAGACAGGATTACGCTGCCGCTCCTCATACACGCTGATTCCTTCACTGAGCCAGCGTGGCATCTGGTTCTTTGTCAGGGTGAGCGTGACAACATGACAATACTCATGCCAAAGCGTGGCCTCCCAGTTGCTGCCACGATGAGCCAGACCACCTGGAGTATTCATGGTGATGACTGTGCCAAAACAAACGCCTAACAGCCCCTGCCCACCCAGACTGCCAAAAGTGCGAATCGCAAAATCCTGTTGTGCACCAAAGAACTCGACCATCACGGGTCTCTTCAGCGTGAGTCCATACTTGGCCGTCAAAACGGCCTTTGCCTCGCGCAACAAAGCCAAAGCGCGCTCGCCATAGATGGGCCAGTCGCGCTTGGGCATCTTCAGGATAAAATCATCAAAACTCTGGGTCGTGTAGCCATTCATCTCCCGCTCTAGGAGGCCGATGTTATGGGCCTGCACATTGTAGCCATCTTTCTCCCGAATACTGGCCGCCAACTTCCAGGCCTCAGCCTCATCACCCAGACGTAGTAGATCGTGGCAAAGCTGCACTCTTGCGGGTAAAAAATCCGCATCCATAGCCAAAGCCTGCCGTTGATAGGCTGCACCTTCCGCAAAGCGATAAGCACGGGATAAAACCCTACCCAAGGTATGATCCACAACCGGATCCTGATCCCACAGTTTGAGGCCATTCGCCCGCGCCGATTTCACCTTTCCTGCATCTGCCGCACTGAGATGGGCCACCGCAGCACGCAGCGCCCAGGCTTCGGCACGCGTCTCGCAGATCTCGATCACTTTTTGGATCGCTGCTTCCGCCTCCAAAAACTTCTCGGCACCGATGAATCCCTCAGCCTGACTGAGCAGTGCCTCAGCATGCACAGGATTGAGCTCCAGAGCGCGCACCATGCTTTCCTGCTGATTGGATCGGTCACTGTTCGCATAAGCTAAACCAAGACCTGCTCGCAAATCTGCTGTTTCACCATGAGCCTTCAGTCCAGCGCGGAAAACATCCGCAGCGCGAGCGGCATCGTCCTTGGCCAAAGCCAATCTTCCCTCAGCTAGATAAGCCGCCTCGAGCTTGGGGTCCTTCTTTTGAGCCACTTGGAAATACTGCTGAATCACCTTTTGAGCATCTGCCCCTAAAGCCAAAGCCGCTTGGCCGAGAGTAACCCATTCGTCAGCCGTGCGATCCTTTACCGCCTTTCCCTTGGCTGCTTCATTGATCGCCTTGAGGGCAGCTTCAGCAATGTCTCTGCGCCCAAGACTGCGCGCGTTGTCATGCTGAAGCATGAGCAGCCCCAGATGGTCTGGGAAAGTCTTTACCGCCAGCTGCACCTCATCACGCACCTCCAACTCCTGACCCATCAGACGCAGTGCCCGCAAACGCAGCAACCGCCATTCAGGGGCTTTCATGCCGCGCTGAATCGCTGCCTCAGAGATACGCGCCGCCAGATCGTAATCCCCTTTTCCGAGCAACTCAGTCACTGGCCCCAGACTACGATCTTCAAACAAGCGATCCAAGTCCAGTTCTTGCGCTTTGAGCGGAAAGAGTCCACTGAGAAAGAAAAGCAAAAGAACGCGATGCATTTGACTCAAAGAACGCACAACCCTTACCCATTTCTCAAGAATTTATTCTTTCAGTTCAATAACACACCCGTTTCCTGAAGGATAACCGAGATGTGGGCGCGCTCACTTGCACTCAGATAGTCAAACTGGCCGGTTTTATCCGTGCCTTTTAAGATTTGCTGCATTCTTGCCAACACCGTCTTTTTGAGAGTCGGCGTCAGGTTTTTAAAAGTGAGGGAATGCACCATGTAACTGCAGCGATACTTGAAGAGTCGAGTCAGTAATTGGAGATCCTTTAAACAACGTCCATCTGCTGAGCGTGGTGCCCCCTTCATAAAGGCCACGGGGAAAGCTTCGTCACCTTCGATCCCACCTTCGGGCAAGGCGGCTTCATCTTTGAAGAATAAGGCCTCCACCACATCTTCAGCAGAGTGGTCGATGATACGGCGTGCGGTGCCCACAGGCTCCTCGATGACTGGCTCTCCCAACTCCTTCTGCAGGCTGGTCTGCATGTGCATGGCACGCAAGGAACTGTGATTGGCTTTGGTCAGCACGTTTTGCACATAGGTCTGGTGCTCCAGGACCATCAGCGCCACGATGTCACTGCTTTTTCTTGGATAAGGCGTTGTATCAAAAAGCGCCGTTAAATCCGTGATGTTGGCCCCTTTCTCGATGGGCATATCACAGGTATTGTCAGCTCTTTCAGTGGCGATGATATTCCCGCGATGCCTCAATGCTCCATGCTTTCCAGTCACATACCAGCCACCCCAGCGATCACTGAAAGGCGTGGTGGTATCTACCAGCGTGCTGCCCTGACTCATGATCGGATGCCCCTCAGCACTGGGAAAAACGGAACGCACAATGAGACCCGGAACCTCTGGAGAAAAAGGTCCGCCATGACAACTCAAGCAACTTTGATCACGCTCAAAGTGCAGGGGCTTCGACGCCTCCTCTTCGGGGTCGAGCAAATAGAAAATGGGGCCCAGCAAAGGATCAATGGTGGACACTTCAATGGAACCTCCAACAGCGTATCCGACATAGGCATCATCACCAAAATAAACCACACGCGGCGTCTGCGGATTGATCCGATCATTCTGCTTGCTGGTCTTTGAGAAGACCATGACCTGTGATTCCTCAGGAATATGAAGCTGCTTTAATAAGCCCTTTAAAATCGACAGGGCGCTGCTGCGATCCAGCTTCCCCTGACCACGTGCCCACAGCTTTTCCAAGTCGTAAGCGGCGTCTTTGGGTTGCGTCTCTGAATAGTGGATCGGCGCGCGCTCATACTCATCTTCCGCCCTGAGTAACTGGGGCATGCAGATGAATATGAGGAGCCATTTTAAATAAACCATGAGATCCAAATAACGCAGTCAGCGTGCCGGCCCTTTACACCGCGATTGCGAGAGGTCGCTCTCTGGTTGTGCCGCAGGAGCATCAAAAAAAGTTTCATTCGGCATGAATAGCCAATGAAAGCCTGCGTCTCAAGATCCTGAACAGCAAGTTCAACACAATGAAAAAAATCCTCATCCTCATCGCGGCAGCTTTCACATTCGGCATCGCCGCTCCTTCAGTCAGCCAAGCTTGGGACCAGTGCAATCACGGCTACCAGCCGCGCGTTGTCAGTTATCTTCCCTGCGGTCGGCCGGTTCTAGCGGTTTACCAGATTTATGGTTATGATCGCTGTGGGAATCCGCTCGGTCGCTGGGTCACTCAACGCGAAGCCTGTGGCTGTAGCGTCTGCAATCCACGTCCTTACTGCCCACAGCCTTCGTACGGACATAGCTCACATCATCACAGTAGTAGCAGCAACCGTGGCGTGAGCTGGTCCTTCTCTTTTGGCCGCTAAAAAAGGCTGGAAATCGAGTGATCTCACCCTTGCATCGGCGCGGCAGTCCCCCAGACTGCCGCGCTTATGCTTTCTGACTCACTCGATCTCCTCCGCAACGCCATCCGTGACGTCCCCGACTTCCCGAAGCCTGGCATTCTCTTCAAAGACATCACGCCCGTTTTGGCAGATGCCAAAATGCTAGACCTTGCCATCGACGGCATGTGCGAAGCCTTTGTCGGGCAGAAGGTGGACAAAGTCGTCGGCATTGATGCCCGTGGATTTATCTTTGGCGCCATGATGGCCCAGCGCCTGGGTGCGGGCTTCGTGCCGGTGCGAAAAAAAGGCAAGCTGCCGTGGAAAACTCGAGGGGTAGATTACAGCCTTGAGTATGGCACCAACAGTGTCGAGATGCACCTCGACGCCATCGCTCCAGGAGAGCGTGTCGTGCTGGCGGATGACCTGCTGGCCACTGGCGGCACTGCTGCAGCGGCCATTCAGCTCATTCAGGAGTCAGGTGCCGTCATCATTGGTTCAGCTTTTTTCATTGAGCTAAGCTTTCTTGAAGGTCGTGCAAAGCTTGCCAATGCAGGTCCCATTCACTCACTGCTCACCTTTTGATCTGAGCACGCATGACCGAAAGTGAGTATCAAAAACACCTCGGAACCATTGCCCTCAAAGTCTTTGGGGATGACAGTGAACTACCGCGTGGCCGCACAGAGACCCTAAAACTCTGCAAGCGCTTCCTAAAGCTGAAAGAACAGCGCATCAAACAGCGCCACCGTGCAGGCATGGGCGGGGTCGAGGTCTGCCGCATGAGATCCGATGTGATCGACTGCATCGTGCGCCGTCTTTGGGCGGAAAGCGTAGCCGCGCTGAAGCCCGAAGTCCGAGCTAAGGTCAATGTCAGTGTCGTGGCTCATGGTGGCTATGGCCGCCGTGTCATGAGTCCTGGAAGTGACGTGGACCTGACTTTCATGCTGCCAGGAAAGAAATCTGAAGTCTCCCCAGAGATAGCCCGCTTCATTGGTGACTTCTTACTCTTCTTCTACGACCTGAAATTCAAAGTCGGCCAAGGCACACGTTCTGTGACTGACTGCATCGCTCTGGCGAATGAAGACATGCAGACCAAGACAGCGCTCATGGAAGCCCGCTTTCTCTGTGGCAAAGACACAGCCTTTAAGGAATTCCGCGCACGCTTTGATAAGGAGTGCATGATCGGCAAAGAAGACGCATTTCTCAAACTGCGAGAAGCTGATCTCACCTCACGCCATGCCAAGCATGGAGGCACTCACAGTGTGCAGGAACCACATGTAAAGAATGGCTGCGGTGCTCTGCGTGACTATCAGAATCTGATTTGGATGTCCTATGCTAAGCATGGCACTTTGAATCCTGAACACTTGGTGGAAGAAGGTCTCATGACAGCTGCGGGTTGGCGTGAAGTCTCTGAAGCCTACGATCTCATTCTGCGCACGCGCAATGAAATGCATTACACCGAGCGCCGTGCCAGTGATCTGCTCACGCTTCGACTGCAAGGCTTTGTCGCGACGAATCTCGGCTACCGACATAAACGCATCCTACGTCGGATCGAGGCCTTCATGAGGGACTATTACACCGCCACGCGTGACATCCTTCAGCGCAGCAGCGAGGTCATGGACCGTTTCCACCTTCAGTCTCTAGACGATGAAAGCACACGCAAGGGCCTCATGAGCTTCATGGTGCGCAGAAAGACGGCTCAAAAGCGCGTGGACAAATTTGACCGTTTCATTTCAAAAAATGAGCGCCTCTATGCGGAAGACGATGATCTGTTCACAGAAGAACCGGCACGTCTCATGCGCACCTTCTTGCACACGCAGCAGCGCCATCTGCGGTTAAGCCCAGAGCTCTTTCAGCTGATGCAGGCCAGCTTCAGGCTCGTCAATGTCAGTTATCGCTACAATACCAGTGTACGGGAAACCTTCCTCAGCCTGCTGTCCCAAAAAGGCGACGTCGCCCGCATCATGCGCCAAATGCATCGCATTGGTTTTCTTGGTCGTTACATGCCGGAGTTTGGCGCGCTCACTTGTTTGGTGCAGCATGAGTTTTTCCACCGCTACACAGCCGATGAGCACACCCTGCGCACACTCGATAAATTGGACGAGCTCAGTGGTCCACCGAACCCTGCCGTGGCCCTCTATCAGAAGCTCTTCCGCGAACTCCACCAGCCAGCCATTCTTTACTTAGCACTGCTGCTTCACGATGCTGGTCGAGCTGCCAATGCAAAAGCGCACGATGCCGAAAGCACCGTGATGGCTGATGCCGTCTGCCGCCGACTCCAAATCAAAGGGGAACGGCGTAAGATGCTGCTCTTCCTCGTGGACAACCATTTATTGATGTATCGGACCGCGACGACGAGCAATCTCGACGATCCAAAAGTCATCGGAGAGTTCGCCGCCATCATTAAATCCAAAGAGTATCTGGATACCCTGTTGGTCATGACCTACGCCGACTCCAAAGGCACCAGCGAGGCCAGTTGGTCAGGTTACAAGGAAGCTTCCATCCGGCAACTCTACTACAATACGCTGGAGTATCTGGACACACCGGCAGACTTCATGCGCCGGGCTGCCGTGCCTTTGGATGATGTGCGCACAGCCGTCACCAAGGCCCTGGGAAGTGGTTATGAGCTAGAGATCAGTGCTCACTTCCAGCACATGCCTCGCAGTTACTTTAACTTCCGTGAGCCCACCCAGATCGCAGCGCATATTCGCCAGTTCCGGCAATTCTTTATCCATCTAACCGAAGCGGATGCTGAGGCAGGCCTGCTGCCAGTCATGACCTGGGAGGATCACGTGGAGCAGGGCTACAGTGAGCTCACCGTCACCTGCTGGGATCGCCATCTACTGCTAGCGCGAATCTCAGGTGCCCTAGCGGCACAGGGCATCAACATTCTCAGCGCCGACCTCTATCAGCGAGGCGATCATCTGGTGCTGGACATGTTCCGCGTCTGCAACACCAACTTCGCCGCTGTCACCAACAAAAGCGCGCGGCTACGAGTCGAGCAGGCCGTGAAAGATGCCTTCCTGAAACAGAAGTTCGATTTCACGCCCGACATCGCCTCCACCCGCAAAGCCATCCCTGGCTACGATGAGGTCATGGAAGAGATCCCTCAGCGTGTCTTTTTAAACAACGACCTCTCACCCGATCAAACCATCGCCGAACTGCAAGTCGTGGATAGGCTCGGACTTCTCTATGACCTGTTCATGGCCATCGGGAAGTTGAATCTGAATGTCACCCATGCCCGCATCAATACGGAAAAAGGCGTGGCGATTGATGCCATTTATATTCAGACCCAAAACGATCAGAAAATCCGCGACAAAGAAGCTCTCAACGAATTGCAAACGGCACTGACCCAAGCTGTCTTCGGCGGCGCTTCCGCTTGATTCATTTCCTGCCCTAAAAGTATCATGTCTGCTCCTTCATCCCCCTTCCAACTGGCCGTCATCTCGCCAAGCGGAAAGGATCAGCCACAGTCTTTCCCGAACGGCGCCGGTGCTCTGAGATCAGCTGGCCATGCGCCTGTGAATTTCCATGCTTACGCCGCCTGCACCCATGGGACGTATGGCAGCAGCCCAGCCGAGCCTGACAAGCCATCTGCCGTCTTGTTACTGATCGGAGGTAAGATGGAGCGTGCGCTGCAAAGCCTGCGCACGCTCAAAAAAGCCGGACACACCGTCGTCATCACGCTGAAGGAAACAGGGCTATCACAAATCAGCAGCCACTTCCAGAATTTCGCTCAATGGACAGCTTTCCAACAACTCTGTAGCGAGGCCGATGGAGCCTTAGCAACGACCTTTGACACACAGCCGCTTTATCAATCTGCCAACCAAAAGCTGCCCATAGCCTTTATTCCACCGCCCTATCCCGTGGAGGAGACAGAGTGGGACATCTCGCGTCAGATAACGAAAGAAAAGAAAGGCGTCTTCGTCGGCACACGCCAGCTCTTTGTCGCCTCACGGAATCATGCCGTAGCCCTAACCTTATTGAGCCCATTGACGACTGAGTTAAACGAACCCGTGACGGTGATCAGCGGTCGTGCCAGCGATCTACCGCCCCTCAAGCGACTGCTCAATAAGACCCGTGATTACAGCCACGCCTGGCATCAGCAGTTCAGCCAAAATCACCCGCACGTCCGAGTCATCGCCAAGCAAATGCCTACGGTCGATTACCTCGGCGTTATGGCTACGCATAAGCTCGTCTTTCAGCTCGATACCAGTGCCGTCCCCGGTCAGGTAGCTGGCGATGCCCTACTCTGCCGCATCCCCTGTGTCGGAGGCAATGGCACGGCAGAGCGACTCGTTTACCCGGATCTCTGTGGCCATGGCCGCAGCACCGGAGAGATCCTAGATCTGACTCGGCGACTACTGACGGATATGTCTTTCAGACAAGCTCAGATGGATCAAGCACTGGCTTTGGCCAAAGACAAAATGTGCTTCTCCGTCGCCCGTGCTCAGCTTCAGGATTTCTATCAATCTTTAGATTAGCGTTCATCCTAATTTCGAGTTTCTGGTTTCACGTTCCAAGTTCTCAAAATTAGCGGTTTAAAAGTTCTTAGCCGTAACCATGCAACGTATCCAGCAACTGGCGGATCAGCACGGCGACTTCAAAGCATGCACCGAAACTACAGCTCCACGATCTTCACGCTGCGATACTCGCACTTCATCTCCACACCGGGATGGATTTGCAAGCCGAGTGGTGCCGCACCGGAGAATTTTGCGTCTGTGTATTCCGACGCTTTTTGACCATTGATCCAGCAGGTGAAAGTGTCGCCCTTCGCTTGAATGCGGAAGTGGTTCCATTCGCCTTCGGGTTTCATGAGCTTCTTCGCTTCCTTCGCCTGGCCGACTTCTGGATAGGCAGGCTTCCCACCGGTATACCACGAGCCTGACATATCCACTCGCAAGCTGCCGGAAGTGCCAAGCTGGAGCTGGATTTTCGGTTTGCGCATTTCGATGCCGGTATCGATACCACGGTCGGTCACGCCCTTCCAGCGCACATCGAACTCGATGATGAAATCGCCATACTCTTTCTCGGTCCAGAGATAATTGCCTTTCTTCGCAGCGTCGTTTTCGCCGGTGAGCACCCCGTTCTCGACGCGCCAAAAGGCTTCGGATCCCGCAGCCTTGAAGTTGGTGAGATCCGTGTCATTAAACAACGGCACAAGCTTCGGCTCCTCAGCCAGGCTGGCAACAATGGCGGAGAAAGTGAGGGCGAGAGCGAAAGCGAAAGAGCGGGGTTTCATGTTTTTAGATGGTAAGTGTTTGCTAGGCGGGGTGATGGTTATTGGGCTGACGTTTCGGTTCAGGAGAATGCGAGCGGGAAACGTCGATGACACGACAGATGCCATACGAGCGGTTGCCTGCATCCTTTTGTTTCGCCATGATTGGGCCGTTATCCATGCGGAGCGTATTCATAGTGATCGCGGAACGCTTCGGACTACCTGCAATATGGCCTCGTCTGGAGGGGTAACCACGGGAAACCCATCAGAGTTGCGGGGTATGTGAGCTGTCAAAGCCTGAAACTCGTCGGCACTGATGCATCGAAAAAACTCTCTATAACCGCGAAGTGGGTCATCTGAAGCAATCCAGTAACCGAGATCGGATTCGTCTCGATAAATCGTAGCTCGCTGCTGGCGCTCCCAAATGGCGGAATATCCTGCTGAAATGATGAAGTCTCTGCCTCTTCTAACGACGCAGAAGCGAACAATCTCCTCAACGTAGTTCTGCGAGATGAGAAAAATGCGACCATCAATCTTTGCGATTATCGTGAATCCAAGTGCCTTGCTGAGTATCTCGACTTCCTTCTGGGAGAAGTGCCGACTGAGATAATCGCAAGTGGCGTCCTTATCTGAAATGAAGAAGTCGCCACTCGGACCACTCCAAGGTTCGGGGTGATCTGCAAGGCCGAGCCAGTGAAGAATCAGTCGTGGAAGTCTAGGCATCCCGTGTTTTGTTGTGCGTTTAATATTCGGCCTCGGTTTACTCTCGCAGTCTGGCACGCCAGTAGTTCTGCTGCCTCTTGTGATGTGCGACTGCATAGATGGTGATCGAATCCGCAGCTTCGTCGAAATGGTAGAACAGATAGTATGGGTATCGCTTCAGTCGGAAGACTCGGATACCCTGCCCGACTGGTTGAAATCGAGTTGGGTCCTTAGCTATCGAATCCAACGCCGCTCGCATTGCTGCAACGAACTTCTCACCAAATCCAAATCGTTCTTCTGCATACTGAGCAGCGTCTTCATACTCGATCAAGGCCTCCGCCTCATAATGGACCTTCATGCTCGCAGCTTGAGAGATTCCAAGACCCTATTGTGGGCATCCTCGGCCGCGATCAGCGGTGAAGTTCCGTCTCTCACGTTCTGCATCCTTTGCATAACGATGCCGAGCTGATGATCCAGGAAATCCCGCGAAGGCTCAGAATGCTCCAACAGAGCCTCAACCAACTCGGTCTGAGACTCGGATGGAAGAAGAAGGGCTTCCGCGAGAAGGTGGGCAACGGCAATGCTCATATTCACACGCTATGGAAATTCGAGCGATCTGCAAGCGCTTCATTGCAGGTTGCGCTGGGGCGGGGGTGAGCGTGGAGGCGGGATGGCGGGTTAAAGTTACGGAAAGCATGTCCGTAAGAGCAGCCCCTCCCGTTGACCAACCGCGCCTTGTTCGACCTTGGTTGTGGATGGCGGGTGGTGGTCATGCTGTCAGAGCTGCTGAGTCTCGGGCGAACAAGATCATAGTCGTGGTTCGTTCGGGCCGGGACGGCTGGCCGCTCTCCAGCCTCAATCAGACGGACGAATTTCTCGACTGAACAAACTGGGCTGCGAAACCAATGACGAATCAAGAGTGCGACAACGATAACCGATATTGCGACGCTCAAGAGAAGGGCTTCTGGTGTCATGGCGAGTGGTGCTGTTTCTTGGCCGAACAGTTGAGATATTAACAGGATTGTGGCTTCCTCTGCAACGCTATCTTTAACAGGGCTGTTGCTTTACGACGGGGTTTTGAATTCATGCTCCCAATGATGAAGTTGAATTGCTAACCAAGCAGCTGAAATGTTGAATTGGATGCAAATAGAGAGAGAAAACGCATGTGTATATACACCCACCTCCTGAGCCGATCATGGAACCAACTCAACGCCAAGCCTTTTCGAACTGCTTAACGCGCTGAAACAGCCGCTGCTTCCACCTCATAAATCAGGCCCATGAGTGGCTCGTCACGCGCCCAGTCTAGCGTTGTCGTGGTGATGATCTTTTGGCTGCCAGCAGGTAGCAGGCGCAGGAGGGCGCGGCGGCGCATGGAGTCTAGCTCGCCGAAAACGTCATCTAGCAGCAGGAGCGGCGGCTTACCAAAGGCCGATTCAAGCGCACAGGCTTGGGCGATTTTTAAGGATAAGGCCGCGCTGCGTTGTTGACCTTCTGAGGCAAAGGTCATAGCATCCAAACCATTGAGCGTCAGCTTCAAATCATCACGATGCGGACCTGCGCCAGTGACTCGAGTGCGGGCTTCCTCTTCACGCAGGCTGAACAACTCTTCTGCCAGATGATCCTGCTCAAATCCTGGCGCATACGCTAAATCAAGCACCTCGACTCCTGCGCTGAGATCGGCATGGACACGTCTGACTTCGGGTTGCAAGGCCGTGATCAGCTCCGTGCGCCGAGCCCTTAAAACCTTGGCGAAGTCGCTCATCACTTGGGCAAAGGCATCTGCCTGACGCCACTGGATCACCGCATCCCGCTTCAGCACATGATTGCGACCGCGCACGGCTCGCTCATAGCCGCGCAGGGCTTTTAAATAATCAGGGAACATCTGACTGGCTGCAAAGTCCAGGTAGCGCCGACGATGCTCGCCGCCGCCACGGAGAAGATTCATGTCCCGATGATCCATCCACACGACGAGGCCGCTGGACTCTAGATACTCTGCTGAGCGCGTGCAAACGCGGCCATCCAGGGCCAATCGGCGCGCTGTGGCCGATTGGGCGCAGCGGAGGCGTTTTTCTCCCAGACTGCCTTCGATCATGAAAGTGCTGCCACCTAGCCGGATCATCTCTGCACGGTTCGCTGTGCGCGGAGATTGCAGGCGCAGGAGCACGCAGGCTGCCTCCATCAGAGAGGTCTTTCCCTGGGCATTTCGGCCAATGAGAATCGTCGTTTCAGGATGCAGCGCGATGCGGCATTCCTGAAAGCAGCGGAAGTCTCTGAGCAGCAAATCGGTGAGCATGGGACAATCAACAGCCCGAGCCTGTCTGTTTTCAGTTGAATTCAGATGCCTGGGCGGCATGAGTCGTCCTACTAATGGCCTCCCTCCGTACCGTCAAAGGCTTTCGCGACTTCTTCCCCGAGGAGTGCGCGATGCGCAATTATATCTTCGACACTTGGCGCTCTATCGCGCGCCGCTACGGCTTCGTGGAATACGAAGCTCCCGTCGTGGAAACCACCGACCTCTACCGCAAAAAAAGCGGGGATGAGATCACCAGCCAGCTCTTCTGTTTCAGAGACAAAGCGGACCGTGAAATCTCCCTGCGGCCTGAGGTGACGCCTTCACTGGCCCGCATGGCCACGACGCGCCACCGCGACTTCAAAAAGCCCATGAAGTGGTTCCAAATCGGTTCCTGCTTCCGCTATGAAGAGCCGCAGGAAGGCCGCACGCGTGAGTTCATCCAGTTCAATGCCGACATCCTCGGAGATGCCAGCTCTGGCACCGATGCAGAGCTCATCGCACTGTCCATCGACGTCATGCTGGCCTTTGGCATCCAGGCAGAGGACTTCGCCATCCGACTCAGCAATCGTCAACTCTGGACGCAGTATTTGGAAGACCAAAACGTCCCTGCCGAGCATGCAGGAACCTTTTTGCAGATCGTCGATAAGATCGAGCGAGCAAAGCCTGAAGAAACCGCCACCAAGCTCAGCGCCATCGGACTGACTCTGGAAAACGTGCGCGCTTTTATGGCTGCCGCAGATGAGAATCACCCCGCCTTTGCCGCTGTGCGCGCCGACCTTACCGCGCGTGGCCTGTGGAAATATGTCCGCATTGATGCCAGCATCGTGCGTGGACTGGCCTACTACACAGGCACGGTTTTTGAGGTCTTCGACCTGAAACACGGACTGCGTGCCGTGGCGGGTGGAGGGCGCTATGACAAGCTCTGTGCCCTGATGAGTGATGGCAATGTGGACATGGCCGCAGCAGGCTTTGCCATGGGAGATGTCGTGCTCGGCATCCTGCTCTCCAAGACGCCCAGCGCCCAAATGGCGATCACCGACTACCTGAATTCTCAGCAGGGCGTGGATGCCTACATCGTCGTGGCAGATGAAGCCCAGCGCGCTCATGCACTCGCTGCCGTTCAGGCATTACGAGCTGCTGGTGTGCGGCTCGACTTCAGCATGGCTCCGCAAAAAGTCGGCAAACAATTCCAAGCTGCCGAAAATCAAAAAGCCCGCTTTGCCATCGTCTTCGGAGCCGAATATCCTGAAGTGCAGCTGAAGAATCTGGTCAGTCGCGAGCAAAGCCTTGTTCCTGCTGAGGCTCTCGTCTCCACCGTGGTCGAGGCGCTGAAGCAACCCATCGTCGGCCCCCTGTTAGCTTAACTTCACGACCAGTTTCATGTTTAAAGTTCAAGGTTTCAAGTCCAATGCCATCTGACCGAAGTGCCCCACATTTTTTGAGTATTCTGTCAATACGCACTGCTCTTATTCAGAGAACTTGAAACGTGAAACCTGAAACTTCAAACTCGGCTGTTAGCTTAATGGAAACCATCGGCAAAATCGCCATTGTCGGCGCTGGTGCCGTAGGTTGTTATTATGGCGGCAGGCTAGTCCAGCATGGGCAGGATGTGCATTTTTTGATGCGCTCAGATTTTGATGCCGTCATGCGTGATGGACTACAAATTCAAAGTCCATTAGGCGATGCGACCCTGCGGGTAAAGGCATACAAGAGTGCCGCAGACATTGGTCCCTGTGATGTCGTCATCATCGCTCTGAAAGCCACGTCCAATCAGGCATTGCTGGAGCTCCTACCGCCCCTTTTGCATGAGGGAACCCTTTTGCTGACGCTGCAAAATGGCCTGGGTAATGAGGAGTTTCTAGCCCATCATTTCGGGGCCCATCGCGTTCTTGGCGGCCTTTGCTTTGTCTGCATCAATCGCACCGCAGCTGGAGTCGTCCATCACATCGCCCAGGGCCGCATCAATCTCGGGGAGCATACCCGCGCACCGCAGCCGAGAACGCTTGCCATCGCTGCCACATTCAATCAATCCGGGATCGAATGTGTCATCGAGCCCAGCCTCGCTGCCGCACGCTGGAAAAAGCTCGTCTGGAACATTCCTTTCAATGGCCTCTCCATCGCTGAAGGCGAGATCGATACCTCTGCCATCCTAGCTGATCCGAAGATCGAACAGCGAGTGCGCGACCTCATGACGGAGATCATCACCACAGCGCGGGGCCTAGGCCACGACGTGCCTTTTGCACTCATCGACGACATGATCGAGCGCACTCGCACCATGGCGCAGTATCGGCCATCATCCCTGATCGATTTCCAGGAAAGTCGCGAAGTGGAACTGGAGCCCATTTGGGGAGAACCCATCCGTCAGGCCATAAGGGCCAACTTGGCCATGCCGCTTGTCACCGAGCTCTATGAGCAACTGAAAACCCTGACTCAAAGCCGCGTCGCTTTGGGCACGCGATCTGGGCCATAGCCGTAGGGCATCGACGATCTCACGGCTTGGGCCTTGATCATATACCAAAAGAGAAAAGCCAGCACCACCGCCAGCAGCTTTTCTTTCCAATTGCGGAAAAAGATGTTTTTAAGGTGTCCCCAGCTCACGAGTCGCGTCCCCCTGTGTGGTTTCTTTTTTAGGCGTGCCAAAAGTCAGCAACTCGTTCAAACGGTCGCGTAACTCTTCTGGCTCAAGATCATGCTCCAGCTTCCCGCGATAGGCGATGGAAAGGGCACCACTCTCCTCACTGACGATCAGAGCGATGGCGTCTGTCTCCTCTGTGACGCCCATGCCGGCTCGATGACGTAGGCCGATGGCACGGTCACGCACCTCTTTTTGGCTCACTGGGAAAACACAGCCCGCAGCCATGATGCGGCCCTGATCCATGATCACGCCACCATCATGCAGCGTGGTTTTAGGATGAAAAATCGTCGTGATGAGTTCCGTGCTGATCGTCGCGTCCACTTCGACCCCCGTCTCCACATACTGGCGCAGATCGATCCCGCGTTTCAGGGCAAAGAGGGCACCACAGCGCCGCGCGGAGAGCTGCTGCATGGCCTCCATCAGTACATCCAGAGACTCAGGATCGGGGCGATTAAAGGAAAACACGCGGTGACTGCCCAGCTCTGCCAACACGCGGCGGAGTTCTGGCTGAAAAAGCACCACCAGCGCCACCGCTAGGAACACGGAAATGCGCTGGAGCAGCCAATTGATGACCTCCAACTCCAAGAGCTGAGAAATCAACGCCAAGCTAAGTAGTAGCACCAGCAAACCCGTCAAAATGCGCGCTCCGCGAGTGGCCCGAAAGAACAGATACCCATGATAGGCCAGCGCAGCGAGGATAATGATTTCCACGCCATCGCGCCAATGATCTGTCAGAAACTCCCACATGCTGTCTTTGTCCAAAGCGTAACGAAGCGCTAAACGCAAGAGTTTCGTGACTTTCGGACTATCTTACTTTTGCATGTTTCATTTGCCTGTTCTCTTCATTTCGCAAGACTGGGACCGCTTTCCTCGTTAGAGACGGCTCAGCTTATCACATCTATGACTAGCACCTCGTTTGCCCTCTTTGGTGGCTCGCTTCTGACAGCGGCCAGTCTTTCTGCTCAATCCGCCGCGCCCGCTGAATGGGGCAAGTTTCGCGGACCTAACAATGATGGCTCAGCCGCTGCACCCAAGGTGAGCAACTGGAAGAGCACTAAAATCAAGACCCTGTGGAAGACAGACACGCCCTCTGGCTTCAGCTCCTTTGCAGTCGCTGGCGCGAAAGCTTTCACCATCGTCACCGGCGAGACGGATGGCAATACGGGCGAAGTCCTCGTCTGCCTGGACGTCAAAAACGGCAAGGAGCTCTGGTCCAAGCCTCTCACCGTGATCGGCAAATACGACGGCGGCGGTGACGCTGGTGCTGGAGACAACAAAGGTGGCGACGGCCCACGCTCCACTCCGGTGGTGGATGGCGATAAAGTGTATGCCATTGATGCCAATCTGGGCGTCTTTTGCTTTGAAGCTGCCACGGGCAAGCCTGTCTGGAACCGCGACGTCATGAAGGAAAATGCTGGCGTGCAGATCAAATGGCAGAATGCCGCCTCCCCCGTGATCGACGGCAACGTGCTCCTCATGTGCGGCGGCGGTGCAGGCCAGGGCCTACTCGGACTCGATAAGACCACAGGCAAAGTTTTGTGGAAAGGCGAGGACGACAAAATGACCCACGCCACTCCGGTCATCGCCGACATCCAGGGCGTGCATCAGTGCATCTTTTTCACCCAGGTCGGATTGGTCGCCGTGACCCCTGCCGATGGCAAAATCCTCTGGCGTGGTGATTTCCCCTTCAAAGTCTCTACCGCCGCAAGCCCGGTCGTCTATGAAGACGTCGTCTATTGCTCTGCCGGATACGGAGTCGGTGCCGGTGCCTTTAAAATCAGCAAAAGCGGTAGCGGCTTCTCCGCAGAGCAGATCTGGCGCCGTGAAAACGAGTGCTTCAATCACTGGAGCACGCCAATCGTGAAAGACGGCTTCCTCTATGGCATGTTCAGTTTCAAAGAATACGGTGCCGGACCTCTCGCCTGCGTGGACATCAAAACCGGTAAAGACATCTGGAAAGAAGCCGGCTTTGGCCCTGGCCAAGTCATCCTCGCCGGAGATAAAGTCATCGCTCTGAGCGACAAAGGCGAAGTCGTCGTCGTCGAGGCGAACCCAGAGAAATACGTCGAGCTGAAACGCGATGACGTGCTGGATGGCAAGGTCTGGAGCTATCCCGTGCTGGCCTACAATCACCTCTTTGCCCGCAGCACCAAGGAAGGTGTCTGCTTGGAATTTCAATAAGATTCACTCGCCATGATCCATCAGGCCCGGGGCATCTGCTCCGGGCTTTTTTGTGACTTAACCTGCTGATTTTGATTCATTACCATCGGACTCATCTCTCCGTAAGATCGTCTTGTCACAACCTCGTGAAAAATTTCACGAGCGCCTAGCACGGTCTGTGCTACTCATTTCGCCCGCCTGACACAGGCCCACTCGTCATACCCCCCAACGCCATGCCCAAAAAGACCATCCGCGACATCGAACTTAGTAACAAACGCGTCCTCGTGCGTGTGGACTTCAACGTCCCGCTGGATGAAAAAGACGGTGCCATGGTCATCACCGATGCCACCCGCATCCAGGAGACACTGCCGACTCTGAACTATCTGATCGAAAAAGGTGCTAAAGTCATCCTTTGCAGCCATTTAGGCCGCCCAAAAGGTCAACGTGACCCCAAGCAATCCCTGGCTCCTGTAGCCCCTGCCCTCAGCGCACTGCTGGGTCGCCCGGTCGAGTTTTCTGAAGAAACCACAGGTGAAGTGGCCAAAGCCAAAGCTCTGGCCCTGCCGGCTGGCGGTGTCTTGCTGCTGGAAAACACCCGCTTCCATGCCGGTGAAGAAAAGAACGACGCCGAACTGGCCAAAGGTCTTGCCGACCTCGCAGAAATCTTTGTCAATGATGCCTTTGGTTCTGCTCACCGCGCCCATAGCTCCACCGCTGGTGTGGCCGATCATTTGCCAGCCGTGTCCGGTTTGCTCATGGAAAAAGAGCTGACCTACCTGCATGACGAACTGGAAAACCCAGAGCGTCCATTCGTCGTCATCCTCGGTGGAGCCAAGGTGAATGATAAGATTGAGGTCATCAATCGCCTGCTCGAAAAAGCCGACACCATCATCATCGGTGGTGGCATGGCCTACACCTTCCGCAAGCTCGTTCAGGGCATCACCATTGGAAAGAGCCTCTACAAGCCCGAGTGGGAGCCGATTGCACAGGCAGCTCTCGACAAAGCCAAGGAGCGTGGCGTGAAGATACTCATCCCCGTGGACGCCATGATCTCCTCGAAGGCAAAGTCCTGCCAGGAGTCGCCTGCCTGCAGGAGAGATAATGAAGTTTGCTGTGGTTGGCAGTTGTTTGCCATGGTTTGCGATTGTTTTTGCAAGCCTGCTCTTCTGAAAACCACCGCAAACAACCGCCAACCATAGCAAACAACTGCCAACCTCCCCCATGACCCACATCCGCAAGCCCATCATCGCCGCCAACTGGAAAATGCACATGACCCCGCAGGAAACGGACGACTTTCTCCGTGCCTTCGCTCGTCTTGTGCCTGAAAAGTGCCCTGTTCAAATCGTCGTTTCACCACCTTTTGTCAGCCTCTGCAAAGCGCAGGAAGTGCTGCAAAACGCCCGTGAAGACAGCGTGGAAATCGCAGCTCAAAACATGAGCCAGTTCCCTGCTGGAGCCTACACCGGTGAGATCAGCGCCCGCATGATCAAAGACTGCGGCTGCAAGCACGTCATCCTTGGCCACAGCGAGCGCCGCAGCATCTATGGTGAAACCAACGCCATCATCAATGCCAAGCTCCTGGCCGCTCTTGAAGCACGCCTGCTGCCCATCCTTTGCATCGGCGAGACCCTGGCCGAGCGTGATGCTGGCCTGATCGAAAAAGTTCTGGAAAGCCAACTGCGCGAGTCCCTCGCCGAAGTCGGCGCACGTCGCGTGCTGGATTGCGTCATCGCCTATGAGCCCGTCTGGGCCATCGGCACAGGCCGCACCGCCAGCCCCGAGCAGGCTCAAGAAGCGCATGCCTTCACCCGCAGCGTCCTCACCGACATGTTCGGCGAAGACACCGCGCAGAAGCTCCGTATCCAATACGGCGGCAGCGTGAAGCCCAACAACATGGCCGAGCTCATCAGCCAAAAAGACGTGGATGGAGCCCTCGTCGGCGGAGCCAGCATGGAGCCCGGAAGCTTCTGGGAAATCTGCCGCGCCGCTATCGACTACGTGAACGCAGCAGCTTAGTCCATCCAGTTCATCGGTTTTAATACAGGGCTGCTCACCACGGGCGGCCCTGTTTTATTTTAGGTCCCTGCACAGATCAGGCTTGTCATCGTTTCAGCGGACCCGCTAGTCTTATGACATGAAGCCCACCACCCTGCCCCGACGCGACTTTTTGACCCGCACTCTGACCGCCAGCGCCAGTGTCGCCGCCGTCACCTCCCTACTTAGACAGCATCTCCAGGCCGCAGACGCCGTAATGGGTAAAGTCAGGCACTCCGTCTGCAAATGGTGCTACAAAGACATCTCGCTTGAAGCCATGTGCCTTGCCGCCAAGGAGATCGGATTAGAGTCCATCGAGCTCCTTGATCCACCTGACTTCCCCACGATGAAAAAACATGGCCTGCACTGCGCCATGGTCAGTTATCCCACCGCCATGAGTCCCGATGGCAAGAAGATTGGCAGCATTCCGCACGGCTTCAATCGGCTGGAAAATCATGACCTTCTTATCCAGGCCTATGAACCCCTGTTGAAAACCAGCGCCGAAGCTGGATTCAAACAAGTCATCTGCTTCAGCGGTAATCGTGAAGGCATGAGCGAAGAGCAAGGTTTA
>JAPLUM010000232.1 GCA_026397605.1 Verrucomicrobiota bacterium
CAGCACCCGCGTTCAAGAATTCATGGAGGGAAAACCCGCCAAGAAAGTCATCGTCGTGCCCGGCAAGCTAGTGAACATCGTCGTGTGATCGAATTGTCTTTCTGAGCGTTCATCAGCGGTCATTGGCAGTTTCAATTCCGACAGCGAGCCGTTGGCAGTGGTTTGCGGTCGTTGGCGATGGTTTGCAGTGGTTTGTCAGATTCCAAACCACTGTAAACGGCACCCGCAGAGTGTTGCCGTCGTTATTGCCTGCATTCGTCGAACTCATTTAGTAGAGTAGAGAAGGGACGGCAGTGATGCCGTCGCCTTCCCCCTCATCAAACCGGACGTGCGGATTTCCCGCATCCGGCTTTCGCTCATGACTTTCATCATGCGACTCGCGCCGACAGCTTGTCTCTTCCGCGTGGCTTTATAGTTGGATCAGTCCCATCCGATTAAAGTAGGCATTGGTGCTCTCTCCCGCTGGTGGATGCCAGCGGCGCTGACTGCGACGGTTGAGGTGCTTGTTGAGTTTCTTTCCCACATAGCTATTGAGGCCTCGATACGCTTTGCGCGGGTAGCCTATCTGAAAGTAATTCCCCCAGCCGCCTATTTGACGATTGAGTCTTTCTATCAAATCAGGCAAGGGGGTAAGCCCTTGTCTTCTGTGCAACGTCTGTCGCACTTTCTCACGCATCCGCCCTTGGGCTTTCGCGCTTGGCTCCACACACAGATACTTGCCTCCACCCTTCCCATACAGACTATGCGCGTGTTTCACGCTGAAGCCCAGGAAGTCGAGTTGCTCTCCATCCACCTTTAGATTGTGGATCACTCGGGTTTTCTCCCGATTGATCTTTAATCCGAGGCGTCTTTCGATCTTCTCTTCTACCCAGCCTTCGATCCTCCCTCCCATGTAGCGGGCGAGGATCACAAAGTCGTCTGCATATCTCACCAAGCGGGCGTTGGCCCAGGCCGCTGGTCCTTCTTTGCCATGAAAGGCTCGGTCAAACCAGTGGAGGTGTATGTTTGCCAGTAAGGGACTCAAAACGCCGCCTTGTGGCGTGCCTTGAGTACGTCGTGTCATCCGTGGTTTGCCGCTGCCGCCCTTCTTTGCTTCAGGCGGTGGCTCGATCACGGGGGCATCCAACCATTGCCGGATCAAGCCGAGCACTCGACCATCTGTCACACGCTGCCGGACTCCGGCGATAAGTTTATCATGTGGGATGGTGTCAAAGTAACTCGCCAAGTCGGCGTCATAGACCGCGTTACGTCCTTCGCGGATGCTTTGCTCGACGCTTTTAATCGCGTCATGAGCGCTGCGCCCAGGTCGAAAGCCGTGTGAACAATCTTCAAAGTCTGCTTCAAAGATCGGCTCGACGATGAGCTTCACGGCGGCCTGCACGACACGGTCTATCAAGGTTGGTATGCCAAGAGGTCGCAGCTTGCCATCGGCCTTTGGGATATAGACTCGCCGCACGGCCTGCGCACGGTAGGTCTTCTCACTCAAGCTTTGCTGGATCGCTGTGACCCATGCCGCTTCGCCTTCCAGCGTCGCGGTGATTTGTTCAATGCTTACTCCGTCCACACCTGGCGCACCCTTGTTTCGTCGCACGGTTTCCCATGCGGCCCACAAGGTGTCAGTGCGGCAGATGTGATCATAGAGACTGTAGAAGCGGAATTGCTTCTCCAATTTGGCCTTTTGGCCCAGCGTCGCTCTCAACGCCTGGAGTTTCGGCCACTTCGCCAGCGGTGCGCTTTGATGGCACTCAATGGCTGCTGCGTCCTCTTCTGTCATAGGATGACTTATCATCATCCAATCAGCTCCCTTCGCTTCTGAGTCAGCATATCTGTAGCTAAGGCCCCTTCGCTCCATCGGCTTTCACCGACTTCATCACTACTATGGGCCTCTCCGACTTCCCGACGGCAGCCTACCCTCTTATGGTTTCGAGGACACGCTCTCTGCGCACGGCTGACACCGCGCACGCCGCCTGGATTATCCCAAGTTCCCAACATTTCTGTCCCATCGTGCTGCTCCCTTTGACCCCGGAGAACCTCATGCAGTTGTCTGGTTGATACCTGCATAAGTTTTGGCTTCATGAATCCTGAAACACTGGCCGTTCTCATCTTAGTTTTTCGAGGCTCATTTGGATTTGAGTGAACTGCGGCTCGATGGTTCGCCTCCCCAGGCTCCGACAAGCAGGATCGCTCCCACCTGCCGCTGGCTCGGCTACGTAACTTCAACCTATTATTACGACTGACTCCTTTCATTCAGTTAGATTTGTTGGACTTTGCTTGGCGCACCAGGATTAACAAGAGGCACAGGAGTTACAGGATTTTTCAGACCTGTGAATCCTGCCAATCTTGTGAATCCTGTA
>JAPLUM010000567.1 GCA_026397605.1 Verrucomicrobiota bacterium
TGCTGGCGGAGCTGATGACCGCACTGGCAGCCAACCTAATTGCTCCCAACGTTCCCGCCGTCTCTGTCCAGCCGTTTCCGCTGATGGTGAAGGGGTTGGTGTAAGTCTGGCCACCCAGAAAAGCTTGGCCACCCGGCGCTATCGTGACCAATCCAGTTCCAAAGGCGGTGGCGTTGCTGGGAGCCACACGGGCGTCGTCAATAAGGGTGCCGCCTGTGTAGGTGCTGGCATTGTTGGCAGTGAATTGCCCCTGATTGCTGGTGCCTGAGCTTAAATACTGCACGGCTCCGCTACCGCTGATACTACCTGCTAAGTCCACCGCAGCAGTGTCCGTGCGGCGGAAGACGAAGGTGCCGTTGTTAACGACAGCAGTGCCAGCTCCGAGGCTGCCGGTGGTGCTAGCTCCCGTGACAGCGCCTACATGCAGGGTGCCTGCTTGGATGGTTACATTTCCGGTATTGGTGTTGGTGCCATTGATGACCACACGTCCAGCGCCGGCTTTGTTGATGCTCACCACATCGGTGCCATTGTCTGCGATGACGGAGTTGATGGTCAGGTCCTGGGTCAAGCTGTCATTGGCCAAGCCCAGCTTTACCGCTGTGGCGTTGGCGGTGCCGCCCGTAGTGAGGGTGCCTTGATTAGCCGCAGCTCCCACGATGAGACCGCCGGAGGCTGCGGTCTGAATGATGCCGCTGCCGCTGTCCAGGCCAATGTTCAGCACGCTGCCAGTCATGTCGATGGTGGCGGGCCCATCACTGGCATCCATCTTGAGGGTGTTCACCTCGTTAGTGGTGGAGGCGAGGGTGATGTTGCCTGCGGTGCCACCATTGATAATGCGGACGTTTTGAGTGACGTCATCCACGATGGTGCTAGGCCCAAGGCGGGTGATATCCGTGTAGGGACCGGTGAACTGGCGGATGAAGCTGCCAGAGCCGCCATCTGTAACACCAGAGTTCACACCCCAGTCCGTGACGCCTGCGATGGTGACGGTGGCCCAACCGCCAAGGATGCCGCCTGTATTAGGGGTGGTGGTCGAGGCAAAGTCATTTCCCTGTAGGCTGAGGAGGGCTCCTGCGCCGGGCGTCACCGCTCCGAGAGCGAGGAATGAGGTGCCACTGGGGCGATTCACGATGGTCGTGGTGCCGGCAGTGAGCGTGGTGGAGAGCACCTGCTCACGGTGGCTACCGCCGACGAGATTGATGGTGCCGCCACCCAGCGTGAGTGCGGCTGCATCTGCTAGCTTGCTGGTGTTGTTTGTTCCGTAGTCCAGGGTGAGGCTGCCGCCATTGAAAGCAGTGGTACCTGTGGCTGTGTTCGTGCCAGCGAAAGTGGTGGTGGCGTTGTTCAATACCACGCTGAGGGCACCCGCCAAAACCCCTGTGGAGCTTTGGTTCAGGGTAGTGCCTGAGGCCATGGTGAGAATGGCTGCCGTAGCTCCGGGGTTAATATTGCCACTCAAGGCTAAGCTACCCGCACTGATGGTGGTATTGCCAGTGTAGGCGTTCGCAGCATTGCTAAGTGTGAGTGTTCCCGCACCGTCCTTGACAACCGTGAGTACACCATTGGTGGTGCCAGTGCCGTTGCGGACGATTCCGCTAAGGGTAATGTTACCAGCTCCGCCAAGGGTCACGGTGCGGTTTTGACCTGAGTCAGGATCCCCGCGAAACTCACCGCTGATGGTCAGAGTGTCAGCATCCGAGTTGATCCGGTTGGTATCATTACTGATGAAGGTACCGGAGATGATGTTGTTCCCAGAGATATTCCGCAGGCCCCCTGCAGAGCCAATACCCGTGGTGTTGACCAGGGTGATCGCCTCGGTGGTCGTGATGCCGCCGATGAGCTCAAGCGCTGCATTGTCCGTGACGGAGGTCCCCCCGGTAGTGCCTCCCAGCGCTCCGCCATTGCTGATGCGGACGACTCCGTCATTCAAGGTGAATGAGCCATTACCGGCCCAGGTATTGGCGGCGGTAAAGTTTAACGTTCCTGAGCCGCCTTTGGCAATGGTGGGGTTGGCTCCCCCAGTGGTGTTGAAGGCATCATTGAACGTTATGATGCCGGTGCCTACCGTATCAAAAGTGATATTGCTATCCGTGGTGACTGAGGCACCGGAGACAGTCCGGTCAAAGATCAGGGTGGTGCCGGTCTCGACTTGGATTTCTGGGGTGTTTGAGGCGGTAACTAGGCCGCCGTAAGTGTTGACGCCGCTGAGGTTCCTCAGAGCGCCGGCACTACTGACTCCTGCACCATTGATGGAGAGCGCCTCATCTCCGACGCTGATGCCTCCCGTAAGCTCCAAGGCTGAGCCTGCGCTAACCGTTGTGCCACCTGCTGTTGTGCCGAGGGCGTTGGCGTTGTTGATGCGCAGAGTGCCGGTCTGGAGGGTTAGAGTTCCTGTGAAGCTGTTGGCGGCCGTTAGCAAGGTGGTGGCCGCAGTTGCCCCACCGATCACGACATCCACTGCGCCTCCTGCGTTGTTCTTGATGGTGGAGTTTACCGTGAGAGTTCCCGTGGCGTTTGAATTGCTGAGGATCAGATCATCCCCCGCTGCGGTGCCTGCAGTGAGCTCTCCCGGGCTGGCTGCTGCGCCAATCACAACGCTACCAGCCGCATTGCCCCGAATGATGGTGCCCGCTCCGCCGGTGCTGCTTACCGCCAGTGTATTCCCCGTGCCAATGGCGAGTGTGCGGTTGGCGGCATCCGTGATCTGAATGGTCGCTAAGCCGAGGGTGCCTGCGGACTGTGTGACATCTCCCGTGGAGGTGCTGTCCACGAGAAGGTGCCGAGCACCACCGGTGTAAGCTGCCAGGGCGTCCACATTGCCGCCCGTCAGCCCAATCAGGTCTCCACTAAAGCCAACCCGTTGGCCACCGAGAACTTGGGCCAGGGAGCCACCGTTATTCACGGTGTAGGTGTTCGCTAAGATGCCTGCGGCGTTGCTGGTGAAAATGCCGCCTGCGCTAGGAAGAACGAAGTCCACAAAGACTCCAGAAGGATTATTAAAAGCCCCCAGGTTCAGGTTCAACGTGCCGCCTGCGCCGGAACTGGTAGCGATCTGATACCGCCGATCCGCTGTGGTGGCAAAGGTGGTCGAGGCGAAGGTTTGGTTGTTGGTCACGCTAGCATCGCCGGTGACCGTCAAGATCTGCGTGCGGACAGCGGAGGTGTTGGTCAATGAGAGCGCTGACGTGGCCGCGATGAGGTTGTCATTTCCACCACCCACAGCCGCGAAGTCCAGGGTAATACCACCGCCGGCGCCATTCATGCTGGTAGTGCCGGTGTAGGTGTTGTTATTGGTGATCGTCATCGTGCCAATGCCAACCTTGGTGAGTGCCACAGTGCTGGTGCCCGCGCCATCTTGGATCGCACCACCCCAAGTGAATGTGCCGTTGTTCTCTCCCAGGGTAAGCGTGCTGGGATCGTTGGTGGCGCCATTGGTCACCTGACCCGTGCCGGTCATGCTGTTGAAACCTTCGTTTTGCCCCTGAAGGTCAAAGATGCCATTGTTGACCACATTCACGTTGGCAAAAATTTGGTCGAGATTCGTCTGGCCAGTCGTGAGCCGGAGCGTGCCGGCTGCGCCGATCGTGGTCGTCGCACCACCCAGCGCACGAACCCCCGTACTACCTTTGTTCAGCTGCACCACTCCATTATTCACGGTCACCTGAAGTGAGACATTGTCCAAGGTGCCTGCCAAGATCAGAGTATTCGTGCCTTCCTTGGTGATTAACCCATCCCCGGAGGTGCCGTTGGTTCTGGCCACACGTGAGAGGGTGATGTTGCCCGCTGCCCCATTGACCGTGAAGGCACCGCCACCATTAAAATTGATGGCCCCAGTGATGGCTGCCGCAGTTGCATTGGAGTTGGTGAGAATGGCCGTGGCATCAACGAAGCCGTCGAGGGGGAGAGTTGCTCCACCACGCCCGAAGCTTTCAGCAATGCTTAGTCCATTCAAGTCAAGCGTAGCACCGGCACCGACAACGGTATGATCCGTTGCGGCAATTGCCCCCAAGGCCGCCGCATGTCCCAGCTTCACTGTGCCTGCACTGATGGTAGTGATGCCTGTGAAGGTGTTGTTTCCATTGAGCTCCAAGATCCCTGCCCCGGTCTTACTGATGGCCGTAGCGCCTGAGATAACACCATTGAGCAAGAGGCTATTGGTGGTGCTGGCATTGTTGAAGGTGGCCGTGGCTCCGAGGGCGAGATTCGCGGCTACCGTTTGGTTCGCCGCGACGGTGTCGTTCATCGTGATGTTCCCCGCCGCATTAAGCGTGAGCACTTGGCCCGGCGCGCTGCCGATGGTGTAAGCGGATGCTAATGCTGTGTCAAAAAGAAGAGAATTGAGGGTCACACCCGCGCCGAGATCGATGGTGGTGAATCCGCCACCTGCATTGTTGAAGGTTGCAGTGTCACCCGTGCCCGGAACAGGTGTGGCACTCCAGTTAGTGACAGTCGCCCAATTTCCATCAGTGGAACCGTTCCAGATAGCGCTAGCCGCTTGTAAAGGCTGCCCGATCTGCCAGATTGCCACAAATACGGCTAGAAATCGGCTGATCCAGAGGCGGTTTTGACGCAGAATTCGGAAAGATAACGAGGGTTGACGTATCATAAAAAAATTAAAAATGTTAAGAGACTAAAAAGATTGAACTTGTCGGCGCTCTACGAGAGCTGGATCGATGACTGATTTCGTATGGAATGATTGGTTAGTCGTTTAGGTTAGTAGTTGATTTACAATGACTAGCCAAAAGTATTGCCGTGCAAAATAGATAGAATACGCAAGCCGTAGGCTGGGTCATGAAAAGGTTACGATGAAGGTTCGGCACAATTAAGTTACGATGAATATACCATGTGATTACATGAATGCCAAGAAAATTTTCTTCACCTCAACAGATCTGATGCGTGAGCATCATTGCCTCAAAGACAGACGTAGCGCAGGTGCCACGCTGTGTAACTCCCAGCGGGTTAAGGCAAGAAAAGTGATGATAGG
>JAPLUM010000802.1 GCA_026397605.1 Verrucomicrobiota bacterium
ATCTCCATTCAGGATTTGCGCGGTGAACCGCCGAACGGTAAAGCCAATTGGAGTAACGGTTTCCTTTCTGCTGAGTATCAAGGCATCTCCATGGCCGCGCAGCAGCCTCTGCGTAATCTTGCAAGACCAGCATCTATCCCACTAGGCACCGAAAAAGCGACGCGTGATTTTTTGAGCTTCATCAACTCCGAACACGCATCTGCTCATGCTGAGAACGACGAACTTCGTGCCCGAATGGCCGCCTATGAACTCGCCGCTAAGATGCAACTGACCGCGCCTGAAGTCAGCGATCTCACCCGCGAGCCTCAGCACATCCAGGATCTCTATGGCACCAACGACAGCAACAAACTCAAGGCCGCTTATGCCAAGAACTGCCTGCTCGCTCGTCGTTTCTTAGAGCAAGGCGTGCGCTACGTCAGTCTCTACTGCGCTTCCCGTGCGAGTGCCGTCGATGGCCTCTTAAATTGGGACGCTCACAAGACCCTCAAAGCCGACTACGAGCGCCATTGTCCGATCTTTGATCAACCGACCGCGGCGCTGCTCACGGATATGAAACAACGTGGCATGTTAAACGATGTGCTCATCATCTGGTGCACCGAGTTTGGCCACATGCCCACCCATCAAGACGGCACCAGTGGTCGCGATCATAACCCTGATGCCTTCACGACCTGGATGATGGGCGCAGGCGTCAAAGGTGGCGTCAGTTACGGTGAAACTGATGAGTTCGGTCGCCGTGCTGCCGTCGATGTGGCCACCGTCTATGACTTCTACGCCACCGTGCTGCACCTGCTCGGCCTCAATCACGAGAAGATGACCTATTACCACAACGGCGCGAATCGTCGCCTTACGGATGTGCATGGTCACGTGATTCAGAAAATCCTTGTCTGACTCATGTGCTTCTTTCAATCAAACCATAGCAGCATGACGCACCGCCTGAGCTGTGCGCATCTCAAGAGCGCGTTCAAAGCTGACCAACTCCCGCAGCAGCGCATTGTAGCGCCCATGAGCATCGTTTCCGTAATCACTGGCCAGCAGCTGATAAAGCCCATGATCGGCAGCCAGTGCGTCGTCAGCCGTCACCTCGACCGTCAAGCCGCAACGATTCAGTTTAGGGCTTCCGATCTGCACCAAAAAAGCTGCCGAGCTACGTCGGCTCAGCGCCAGATCGCTGAGACCTTCACGGATGAGGTGAGCGCCAGGAAGATCATCAAAGTTGGGAAGCTCAAAGGGCATGATTTTCTTTTTAACTCATTCTGCACACAAGTCCAATACCCGTTGCTTCAGCGTCGGAGCGTCAATCGCCGGATATCTAATGACTTGATTCTCGACCAACAAAAAGAGCTCCTTCAGTCGCGCACGCTGAACCAGACCATCTCTCAGCATGCACGCCACATCGTATCGATCTCTCGGATGATCCCGCTCGATCTTAGAAAGTGCCTGTCCGTAGAAATCATAGTGATAAAAGGCCAGCGGCCCATGTTGGGCAATGAAGCGGCTGCGCTCCTGCCAACCTGGAAGCGCTGGCACAAACAGATCTGGAGACGCCAGTTCAATGTTCAAATCAAGCCGGTCTTTGAGCTGCGGCAAACACTCAAAGAAACCCATCGGTTCAGGCTCGGCTTTCAAATCAACATCGATTGTCATCTCGCGCCAGCCCAGGAGAACCGCAGAGACTCCACCTGTGAAGTAAACCCGCCCAGCCGACCGCACAGCTTTGCCCAATTCACTCATAAAGTTCTCGATTCGTTCCAATGTTGTATGAGACCGCATCTCATACACTAAGCCGCTTCGATTCCGCCCCAACTTCTTTTTTCTTTGTCATGAAGGTCTTTGTTTTTTTTCTCATTACCTCCACCCTAGCCGCCGATCCCGCAGGCGTGGCCTTCTTTGAGCAAAAGGTGCGCCCCGTGCTGGCGGAGCATTGTTACTCCTGCCACAGCGCGCAGGCTAAGAAGCTCAAAGGCAATCTTTACCTGGACTCCAAAGCAGGCTGGGAAAAAGGCGGGGACAGTGGCGATCCGATCATCGTGCCAGGCAAGCCTGAAGCCAGTCTGCTCATTCGCAGCATTCAGCATCTGGAAGCGGACATGGAGATGCCGCCGAAGAAGCCCAAGTTGCCAGAGGCGGTCATCGCAGATCTCGTCACTTGGGTCAAAATGGGCGCGCCTGATCCCCGCGATGGTGTGAAGATCGAGGCGAAGCGCGGAGACAAATCGTGGTGGTCTTTGCAGCCTAATAAGACTGACCTTAACACCGCAGGCGAGATTGACGACTTCATCGCCAGCAAGCTCAAAGAAAAGCGCCTCGACTTCAGTCCGCCTGCTGACCCACGCATTTTGATTCGTCGTGTGACTTATGATCTCACGGGACTGCCCCCAACGACTGAGGAGGTAGCGGCCTTCGCGGCATCCTATAAGTCAGATAGGTCCGATAAGTCCTATTCAGACCTCATCGACCGCCTCCTCGCCAGCCCGCGCTATGGAGAACGCTGGGGTCGCCACTGGCTGGATGTCGTTCGCTTTGGGGAGTCCAATGGCTTTGAGCGAAATTTCGTCATCGACGATCTCTATCCCTTTCGCGATTACGTCATCCAGTCGATCAATGACGACAAACCCTTCAATCAGCTTATCACCGAGCACCTCGCAGGTGATGTTATTGGCAAAGACATGCCTAACATTGAAGTCGGCAGCGCATTCCTCGTCGCAGGGCCTTATGATGATGTGGGCAATGGCGATGTCGTCGCGCAGAAGAACATCCGCGCAGCCACCATCGATGACATGATCACTGCTACCTGCGGAGCCTTCCTCGGTCTCACCATCAACTGCGCTCGCTGCCACGATCACAAATTCGACCCCATCCCCACCGAGGATTACTACCGGCTCCGTGCTGCTTTTGAGGGCGTCACTCATGGCCGAAGAGTCGTCACCACCTCAGAGCAGCGAAACGCCTTCAACACGGTGATAAAGCCGCTCAATATCGAATTGAATCGACTCCAGTCAGTCTGAGCGGGACAAACTCGATGCCGATATCGAGCAACGAGCCAAAGCAACCTTGGCGAAAATGAAGTTTGATCGGCCGAAAATTGACCTGTTCGGCACCGATGAAACTTTCCCGCCCATTGAAGCCAAATACGTCAAGTTCGTCATCCAAAGCTTCACCAATGATTACCAAGGAAAGCTGGCAAAAGCAGGCGGTGGCAAACTCACTGAGTTCCAAGTGTGGAGCAGCGATAACCGCAATGTTGCTTTAGCCAGCAATGGCACCCTTGCCGAAGGTGCGAAATCCGCCACCGCCGAAGATTTCCCTGAAGCCTACGGTCCTCAATACTGCATTGACGGCCAACGCGGCGAGGCTTGGTTCATCGGCCATCCACCCGAGCTGAAAATCACCTTCGCTAAGTCGGAAACCATTCAGCGAATCACCTTCATCAATGCACGCGGTGATCGCGATACCGATGAAAGCAAGGTCCGCGGCGCCACACCCACCGAGTATGAAGTCCAAGTCAGTCTGGATGGCAGCACTTGGAAAACCGTTGCCACCAACGAAGGCCGTGAGCCCTGGACACCAGCTCATGGCATCGAGCACGCCCGCCGCAGCGTCACCACTTCTGATGAGCAGAGTCGCCTCACTGCTTTGACTCACGAGATCGCGAAAACACAGGCAAAAATCAATGCCGTGCCACCCTTGCCACAAATGTGGGTCGGCACGCGCAAACAACCCACCGAGCCCACCACCGTCCACAAAGGCGGCGACCCCATGAAGCCTGGCGACCTCGTAGTCCCTGCCAGTCTCGCCGTGCTTGATCAGGTCACTAAGCCCTACCAGTTGAAGCCCGATGCCGATGAAGGCCAACGCCGCCTCGCCCTAGCCCAATGGGTCACCAGCAACGACAACCCACTCACCGCCCGAGTGCTCGCCAATCGAGTGTGGCAGCACCACTTTGGCACTGGCATTGTCGATACTCCTAGCGACTTCGGCTACCTCGGCAGCAAGCCTACACATCCCGAACTCCTCGACTACCTAGCGGCGAAACTCGTCGCCAACGGCTGGAAGCTTAAAGCTCTGCACCGCGAGATCTTGCTCTCGCGGACCTATCAGCAAAGCGCCGCGTATCGCGAATCCGCTGCGAATGAAGACAAATCCGCACGCCTGCTCTGGCGATTCCCCCCGCGCCGCCTCAGCGCCGAGGAACTACGCGACACCCTGCTTACCGTTGCAGGCCAAATGAAACTCGAACCCATGGGCGGCCAAGGCTTTCGGCTCTACCGCTATCTTGCCAACAACGTCTCGACCTACATCCCCCTGGATATGCACGGCCCCGAGACCTATCGCCGCGCCGTCTATCATCAAAATGCCCGCGCCAGTGTTGTCGATGTCCTCAACGACTTTGACCTTCCCGACATCGCCTTTGCCGCACCGAAACGCGCCAACACCACCACGCCGCTTCAAGCCCTGACGCTGCTCAACCACAGCTTCACGCTCGACATGGCCAAATCCCTGACTACCCGCATCCAATCAACCGATCCCGTCACGAAAGCCTATCAAATCGCCTTTCAACGCGACCCCACCGCCAAAGAACACGCAGCCGCCACCCAACTCATCAGCACCCACGGCCCGGAAGCCTTCTGCCGCGCCCTGCTAAATGCCAATGAGCTGATCTATCTGGAGTAGGCTTCATTGCGAAAATGTTGAAAAAGACCGAAAAAGAGCTGCGTATGAGTCAGTGGTCAGACCTCTGACCACTATTGCTCATGCCTTCTGAAAAACCACTCGTTGCCATCATTGACTGGGCCAAGTCACCACTCGGTGATCCGTCATCCGCCGTTGAAAAATCCGTCATCGGTGAAGCAGCTGAGGTGCGGCGTTATCTTTGTGAAAGCGATGCCGACTTCACCGATGAAATCCGTGAGGCCCAGGCTATGATCGTCTGGCATAACACGCCGATTGGTGCACCCGGCATGTCGCGCCTGAAGAACTGCCGTGCACTCATTCGCAATGGAGTTGGCTTTGACTCGGTGGACATCGTGGCGGCGCGGGACCTTGGCATTCCTGTGTGCAATGTGCCGGACTACGGCACCGAGGAAGTGGCGGATCATGCCATCGCGCTCATCATGGCTTTGTGCAGGCAGTTGTTCCCGCTGGATCAGGAAGCAAAGCAACTCGGGTGGGTCATTCGTGTGGAGTCGAGGCTGCGCCGTTTGCGTGAGCTGACGTTGGGCATTGTCGGTCTTGGGCGCATCGGCACGGCCACAGCGCTGCGGGCAAAGGCTTTGGGCTTCAAGGTGATCTTCCACGATCCTTATCTGCCCAATGGCGCGGACAAGGCGGTCGGTATCGACCGTGTGCGCTCGCTGGATGAGCTGCTGACGCGCTGCGATGTGCTTTCGCTGCATTGTCCGCTGAATGACGAGACGCGGCATCTCATCGCCGAGCGCCAGCTTTCATTGATGAAACCAAGCGTCTTCATTGTGAATACGGCACGCGGCGCGGTGATCAAAAAGAATGCCATTCTCGCTGCTTTACGTGAGGGACGCATCGCTGGCGCAGGCCTCGATGTGGTGGAAGAAGAGCCGTTAAAGACGGCTGAAGAAGCCGCTGCACCCAATCTCATCGTTACGTGCCA
>JAPLUM010000286.1 GCA_026397605.1 Verrucomicrobiota bacterium
TCCTTTGATCTCAACCCTGGCGGGACGCTTGGCATTGGTGGTCTCAATGGCATCCTAAAAGGCCTCGGCACCTCAACTTTCAACTTCAACGGCGGTCTCTTGAAAGTCACCGGCAGCAGCCTCAGCAGCGCCATGCCCATGACCGTCTCCGGGAACTGCACCGTGGACACGAATGGCCTCAATGCCACGCTTTCCGGCACGCTGACGGGCACAGGCAATCTGACCAAAACCGGCACCGGTGTGCTGGCGATCACCTCCGCCAATACGCTCACGGGCAGCACCGGCATCCTCGCTGGCACGTTGGGCATTGCCACACCGACCAGCCTTGGCAGCCAATCACTCTTCCTCAATGGAGGCATTTTGGATTTGTCCTTCAATGGCACCGCCACGGTGCAAACGCTGCTCTTCGATGGAGTGCCACAAGTCAGTGGCCTCTGGGGTGGCCTCACTTCCACCGCTCCGAATAAAACCAACCGCATCACGGGACCGGGCCTGCTTCAGGTGCTCAGTAGTTTTCCAACTCCCACCTTCAATCCCGCTGCGACCGCAGGCCTGAGCTATGATCGCGGACAGAGTGCTATCGACCTCGTCTCCACCACCGGAGCCGCACCTTCGGGCGGGATCTTCAGCGGACCTGGTGTCAGCAATGGCTTCTTTGATCCGACATCAGCGGGTTACGGACTGCACACCCTCACTTACACCGCTAACAACTTGAGTGCCACCTTCACCATCGCGGTCGCCGGAGGGCTGACCCTTGATGAAACAGTCAGCAGCTTTGCCCTCAGCAATCTCGCCCCCAGCGGCACGGCCTTTGCCAAGGAGGTCTTCCAGGGCTTTGGCAACTACACCATTCCCCATCTCAATGATGGGCTGTATGGCAACTCGTTCAGTTGGATCGGCACCACAGTGAACACCTTTGCAGGAGTGAAATTCACGAGCCCCGTGGCCGTGAACCGCATCGCCTTCAGTCGTGACAATACCGGTGCCTTCACGGATCGCTGCGAAGATTTCTACACCCTCCAATACTCCACTGATGCCGACCCCGAGTCCCCCTCAGCCACATGGATCACGCTGGGAGCCTTGGATTATCGGTCCGGCGGCAGCACGGGCATCACGCAGCCTGCACGCCGACACCTCTTCTCCTTTCCGTCCGTCACGCTGACCGGTATGAGAATCGTCTGCGCCACACCAGGCACTGCGATGGATGAAATCGAGCTTTATCCAGCCACAGGATTATTTGCCAGCGCTGGCATGGCCTTGCTGCAAGAAGGTGGTGGCATGGCCGTCGGCAATCTCGCACTCGCACCGCAAAGCACCGCATTCTCCAAAGATGAAATCGGCCTCCCACCGCACGCCAACGGCAACCTCAACAACGGCACCTTCGGCAACGAGAGCAGTTGGATCGGTGGCAGCGCGAACTCCTTCGTTGGCATTGCACTCAGCGGCAGCCTCACAATTGACCGGATCGCTTTCGGACGAGACAACACGGGGATCATCACCGACCGCGCACTAGGCCGCTACACCCTGCAATACACGACCGTCGTCAGTCCAAATGCCGCCACACCCGATGCAAGCTGGACCACCATCGGCATCCTCGACTACCAAAGCGCAGGCGGCTCAAAATTCACTACACCTTCTTTGCGTCACCTCTACGGATTCCCCGCTGTCACGGCCACCGGCATCCGCCTCATCGCCCCAAACGGCGCGGCCATTGATGAACTAGAACTCTACCTCGCCGCACCGTATTTGAAGCTACAGCAACCCGATACCAGCATCGTCGCTAATGCTGGCACCGTGGATTTCGGCGCACGTTTCCCAGCAGAAGCCACGCAGAAAATATTCACCATCACCAACGCTGGCACCAGCACGCTCACTCTCGGAGCTCTGGGCTTGGAAGGCACCACGGCGGGCGATTTCACGGCAAGCGCCATCAACGTCAGCACACTCGAACCCGGAGCCAGCACCACCTTCATCATCGCCTACAACGTCGGAGCCACAGGCCCGCACAGCGCCACCGTATTGCTCCCGAGCAACGGTTCGAGTGGCTCCGTCGCGAGCTTCACCGTCACCGGCAACAGCCTCCTGCCCACGTTTAATCCTGCCACGATGAGCGGCCTCAATCTTACACTCAGCAGCGGTCTTGTGAACCTCTCCATCATCACGGAAGCCAGTCCCGCAGGCGGCACATTCAGCGGCCCTGGCGTGACAGGAAACAACTTCGATCCCGACACGGCTGGGTTCGGCAACCACACACTCAGCTACAGCTACGGCGGAGCCAGCGCCAGCTTCACCATCAGCGTCACCGGCGGCCTCACGCTCGTCAGCGAGGGCGGCAGCTTTGCACCGTACAACCTCGGCCCTAGCGGCACCGCCTTTGCCAAAGAAGTCTTCCAAGGCTTCGGCTTTTACACCATCCCCCATCTCAACGACGGCCTCTACGGCGAGCCCAACAGTTGGATCGGCACCACCGTCAACACCTTCGCCGGAATCAGCCTCGGAGCCACGCCCGTGGCTGTGAATCGCATCGCCTTCAGTCGCGACAACCAAGGCATCCTCACGGACCGCGCCGTTGACTTCTACATCATCCAATACACCACCACGCCCAATCCCAACGAAACCACCACCACGTGGACCAACATCGGAGCCATCGACTACCGCAGCCCGAGCATCGGCAACCCCGCGCTGCGTCACCTCTTCAGCTTCCCCACCGTAAATGCTACCGGCCTACGCATCATCACCGTCACTCCAGGCACTGCCATTGACGAAATCGAACTCTACTCGCCCTACACCCCGCAAGAGCTCTGGCGCCAACAACACTTCGGCAGCACCGCCAACACCGGCAACGCAGCAGACGCCTTCGACTTCGACAAAGACGGTCTCGCAAACCTCGTGGAGTATGCCTTTGGCCTAAACCCCACCACCGCCAGCTCCCTGCCCGCCGCCGTCACGACCACCAACACGATCAGCTACACCTTCACCGCCAACGCCCCTGGCATCACCTATGGAGCCGAGACCAGCACCGATTTGGTCAACTGGACGCCGCTCACCGATACGGGCACCGGAGGCCAGCATGTGTTCAGCGTAACCACGACGGGGCAATCCCGTCTCTTTATCCGGCTGAACGTTCAGTAAGTTAGACTCATCGCGGCTTTGCCTTTACTTCAGCTTATGAATTGTCGCGTGAATGCTGCGCGTGAAGCCTTTGCCGTCCGCCGCTTTCAGGGTGCATTGCAGCTCTAGACCGCGTGTGGGAGCTAGGTCAGGGATGGAGAGGGTGACTGTGCGTTGATCGCCAGCTAGCTGTGCCTGCGTGATGGGCAGGGCGCGTTCTTTGAGGTGCTTGGAGCCGTAGTTTTTGCTGCGTTCGAGGTCCCAGACTTTGAGCGAGTAATGGGTGAGATCTTCGGCGCTGGCTTTGTCGAGTGGATCACTAAACGTGACGGTGATGCTGCCTTTAGCCGTCTTCCACTGGACCGGCAAATTCAAAGCAGAAGCCGTGCGACGGACGCGATAGAGGCCACCATCCTGGATCTTGTTGCTAGCCCACACGGCCATGCCGCAGGTGTAAAGATCGCCGGTGGTGGGATGGAAGCGGCCACGCATGGCTCCGGTGGGGAAGTCTGGAAGTGGGAGCGCTACGGCGGCTCCCTGCGCGGGATCAGATTCGTCTTGCAGAATCAGATTCATGCGGCCCATGCCGTAGCTGATGTCGATGAGCTTATTTTGCAGAGCGTTCCATGAAGACGGAGTCACGCGCACGAGTTCACCGGGGCTGCGGTCGAACTCATTGGTCAGCCAAACGAGCGGTTGCTGCATGGCTGTGTCGGCGTTGTCCTCCGGTGGGCCGTAGGACCACATGTTGCCATAGAACTGGCCTTGGCGCACGAGGTTGATGCGGTTCTTCGGCGTCCAGTGGCCTTCCTGATCGGTGACATAAAAGGTGCCGTCATCATTGACGCTCACGCCGTTCGCAGCACGGAAACCGTTTGCCACGATGGTTGTTTTCGAGCCGTCTTTGCTGACGCGGAGCAGAGTGCCATGCTGTGGCACGAGCGGTGGCTTGGCATGACGCGCGGACTTGGCATAGTAGAAATTTCCCGCCGCATCGGTTTGCAGACCCATGGCAAATTCATGGAAGTGTTCAGTCACCTGATGATCACTGTTAAAGCATTCGTAGAAGTCGGTCTCGCCATCGCCATTGAGATCACGCAGCTTCACCAGCTGATCACGACAAGTGATGTGGATGATGCCATCGACAATCTTGAGTCCCAGCGGCTGATTCAAGCCGGAGCCGATGCGCTTCCAGGTCAGCTTGCCAGCGGGATCGAGGATGCCCTCGACGATCCAGACATCGCCCATCCAGGTGCAAAGAGCGAGCCGGTTACCATCGGCAAAGAAGTCGAGCCCGCCGATCCGCCATTGCGTCTGCCAGGGGTTCGAGGAGTTCTCAGGAAAGGCCAGTGTGTCAGAGCTTAAGCCATCGCCAGTCACAGCAGTCGCCACCTGTGAGGTCAAAATATTCGGCCAGCGCGCTGCGCCACCCTGGGGCAGCGATGATAGCTCTGCGGGCGCTGCGATGGGCTTCAAGGTTGCCTCTGCCTTCAAATTCGATGCGATGCTCACCACCACACGCTCCAGCGTTTTGCGAGCTGGCACGCGCAGCACCTGAAAACCATTCTCCTTCACGATCTGAGATGCCGTTTGACCACGGCTTGTCACCGTCTGCGACTCATCTGCCACGCGCATTTCCAGTACGGTTTCACATGGGCCGACTTCCAGTGTGCGGGTAAAAATGAGCTTGCCTTCCTGCAGCTCAAAGCCTGGGGACTCCAGTACCTGGGCTGTGCCGATGCTGTAGCTGAGGATGCTACGATCACCTTGTTGATGCAGACCTTTGAAGCGCATCCAGTCGCGGGGCAGGGGGCCATAGGGATTTTTATCCGTCGCGATGAATCGCACCTCTTCATAACCACCCGTGGCCGGATTTGCCCAGCCTGCGGCATTCGGATTCACAAAGGCCTTTTCACCGACGATCTTCGTATGTGTGCCATGTGACCCATCAAAGGCGATGCCCTTCCAATCGACAAACTTATCTCCCGACCAAGCCGCAGCCACGCGCATGGTATCAAAATCGTAGAGCATCCAGGCCCTGCCTTTGCTCACGCCGCCCGCGCCTTCATCCAGCCTGACCGTGATGCCTTTATACGCGATGTTTCCTGGCGCAGCTTCCAGCGTCCACATCAGCGCTGGGCCGAAGTCCATGCGTAGATACTTCGGGCCTTTTTGAAACTCCTTCATCTCCGCTGTCTCCACGAACTCGCCCTGAGGCTTGGGCAGCTTCGCGAGATAAGCCTTTGTCACGGGGGCGTAGGCCGTCGGGTTGTTCGGCTTCACATATTCTTCCCGCACAAAATACGCCACATCATACTTCTGCTGCGGCGTCAGCATCGTCCACGGCGGCATCAGACCCAGACCTGTCGTCAGCGTGCGATAGATGCCATGCAGATCACCGCCATTCTTGAACGGCTCTTTCCAAAACGCCCGCGACAGCGGCAGTGAGCCCGCCTGCTTCGGCGTGCCATGGCAGGCAATGCAGAGCGTCTTGTAAAGTGTCGCCCCACGCTCCATCGCGGCAGCATCCAGTGCCTGGATGAGCTTCACATGATCCACCGCCAGTTCAGCAGGCGATGGCGGGAGCGTGATCGGAGTCTGCGCCTGGCACAAGGTCGCCAGCAAGCCGCAGGCCGTGATAAAAGAGAGAAATCGAAGCATGATAAATGAAGATCGTAGCCTGACATCAGGTCTCTTGAACAGAACTTTGGACAAATTCTTCTCAAGCCGCTGCGCGGACCTGCTGCTCGACTTTGGCAAAGTCTTCGTACAGCTCACGCAGGCGCTCGGTCTGTGCATGCATGTGCTCTTCTCTGGCTGTGGCCTGCTCTTGGGCGGGGGAGAGCACGCTTAGGAATCGGGCAAAGAGGGTGGAGATGTCTAGCTGCACCTGATCTGCCAGCATCTGGCGCAGGTGCTTGGCAGAGGCTTCCAGGCGGTCGATCAGGGTGGTGCGGGCGGTATTCAGCGCAGCTTGGGTGATGAGAAAGGCGGCTCCGACGAGTAGCAGGCCGGCACCCAGGGCAATGCCTGCACCGACGGGCCCTTCGAAATACCAGGCGGCCGTGGTACCCAGAATGGTGGGCAGGGCCAGCCACGGCACCCAGCGGGCGCGGCGGCGGGCGGCGATCAGACCGGGCTCGATGGTCTCGTCGAGCTTTAAACTCAGAACAAAGCGGCGGATCGTGCTGTCGATGTGGGTGCTGAAAAGCCGACGGATTTCCGGGTCGCCCTCAGTCGGCAGTTTATCATCTGCAGGATAAATGCTGCCACGGCCTTGGGCGTGGAGAAAGCGCTCATATTGCAGGTAATCCTCTTCGAGGATGATGCCGACCTGTCGCCAGCGGTCGCCGGTGCGGTGCTGCAGGTCCTGAAAGAGGCGGTGGTCCAGGCTCTGAGCTTTGTTGCCAGTTTCGGGCATGTCATCCTCCGCGTCTTTTTTGTCAAAGGCACGTCGGGTGGCTAGGGCAGTCTCTGCCAGACCGGCCACGCGCAGGCAGGACTCGTGGTAATCACGCTCCGTGGCATCCAGTGCAGGCAGGATTTTTTTCATGGTGCGGTCCACTTGCATCTCGCGCTCTGTTTGCAGCTCATGCACCATGGCAGCGGCGCGCTGGGCTTGATTCGCCGTAGCAATCACGCGTTCATTGAGCTGACTGAGCAGCTGCTGAGAGATGCGCACGCTGCTGCCTAGCTTATTCAGCCGCGTGGCATTCTGGCTCACGAGAGTGGAGATATGGCTCTCCAGGCCATGAAAGCCGCTTTCCTGCATTAGCTTTTCACGATCGATCCCTGAGCTGCGGGCGAGGTAGGCTTTTTTAGCCGAAACGGGAAAGATGGGGAAATCGCGGCCATAGCGCTGACGTGCCAACTGGCCCATGTAGTCGATGATCACGCTCATCTCCTCAGAGCTGCGAAGATCACACTGCTGAATGACGAAGATGACATTCCGCATCCAGTGTTTATGCACTTTGTCTAGAAACTGCCAGGCGCTGGCCCCCCAGGGATTCATGGCGCTGAAGACAAAGATCACCAGATCAGAGATGGGCACAAAGCGCTCCGTGATCTCCTGATGCTCGTTCTCGATGCTGTTCGTCCCGGGTGTATCCACGATGTGGTAGTCCCGCAGGAATTCCGCCGGCACCTGTACCTCATCCAGCGTCTCTGTGATCGGTGTGATCAGGTGCTCGGGGCCATGTTTAAAAAATAGAATCTTGCCAGTGGTCGGCATCACGCCTGTGCGGGAAAAGTCCTGACCAAAGAGCGCATTGAGAAAGGTGGACTTCCCCACATTCACCTCACCGACGACGACAAAAACAAAGGGCTCTTTTAAGCTGGCCACCAGATTATCCACGATGGCCACCGGCTCTGCTCCTGCATTCAGCTCACGCAGCACCGTCCCCAGCTTTCCCAGCTCGGTATCGAGCTGAGTGCGGATTTGGAAGTAAGTGTCACCGATCATTTAAACAAAGGATGAAGGATGAAAGGTGAAGGATGAAGCTAATGAGGATGGGCAATTCATCCTTTATCTTTCATCCTTTGC
>JAPLUM010000287.1 GCA_026397605.1 Verrucomicrobiota bacterium
AGGAACAAACGAGCAAGCAAAGCCAATGTTGCAAGCACACACAGTTCTCATCTCAAGGACGGCACCAAGGAAATGGACTGACCATTGCGAAAAGCGGTCACCTCAGCACCAGCACCTGTGATGCTTATTCCCACACTGCCCGAGATTTCTAGATCAAAGAGTTCGATCTTCTTTGACAGACAATAATCACGTAGCCGCGACGGCAGCGTCTCTTCAGAAAAACGGGAATCATTCGCGCTGATCAGCACCTGAGGTTTTGCCTTCACGAGGATCTCCGTGAGCCCCGAAAAATCCGCCGAATGCTGACCACGAATCACAACGTCACAGGTGAGATCTGCACCACGGTCGATCAGCTTCTTTTCCGTGATGAAGCCCGCATCTCCAAGCCAAAGCAGACGCAGCTGTCCCACATGCAGCATCAGGACCAGCCCACGATCATCCGCCTTTTCCGCATCATCCTGCTGCAGCGGATAAAGCACGTCCGCATACACAGGCAAAGCTGCACCACCCTGAATCTCGATCCGGCCATCCGCTGAAAGTCGATGCCAGCCCAGACTGTCCACCTGCACTTTTTTGGCCAGCATCGGAATGGCTGCAAACGGCGGATCAAAAGCCCAGGGCTCATGCACGCTGGTATAAAGCCTAGGATTGCCCATCCGATAAGCAGCATCTGCCGCACCGACATGCGCCATATCGCCATGAGAAAGGATCACCCCATGGAGCTGATTCACCCCTTGATGACGGAGAAAAGGTCTCACCACGCCGCGCCATGATCTCACATTGCCCGTATCCATCAGCCAATGATCCGTGCCTGCCCTCAGATAATTCGCAGCACCGCCCCCTGACACATGAAAGACGCGCAGCTCCACTGGCGGCGGTTCTTTTTCAAACCGTAGATCCAACGTAAAATTCGCCAGAGGTAAAGAGGAGAACCAGCTCGCCAGCGCCACCATCAGCCAAGCCAAAAACGCATTTAGTCCATTCGCCAGCACTTGCAGACTGCCCGCACCCATCGCAGCAAAGACGATGCTGGCGCAGGAAACCCCAATGCTGATGCCCGAGATCGGAACCAGGAAAAGATTGGCCAGTAACCCCACCGGAGTAACCGTCTGGAAGTGGCCCAACATTAAAGGCAGACTACCGACCCACGCCGCCAAAGAAACACACCACAAGCTGGCTACCCATTGGCGACTTTCCACACTGAAATGCTGCCATGAAGTGGCAATCGACGGCGGCAAAAATGGATCTAACTCCGTCCACGGCCTCAGCATTACCAGCAGCGGCGGTGCAAAAAAAGCGATGGCCCAAAGCACACCGAATGACAGCTGAAATCCCGGCATAAAAAGTTGATGACTATCATAGGCCAACAAAACCAGGACCGCCGCGCCCAGACTGTTTTGCACCGAGGATCGCCGATTCCACCAAGGAGCCGCCAGCACCAGCGTGATCATGAACGCCGCCCTCGCCGCAGACGGTCGCCAGCCAGTAATGTAAGCATAGCCAAAAACAACCGCGATCAGGAAAAACACCGCACGCCCCTTCCCCACTCCACACCAGCGCAGCACAAAGGCCACAACCGCTGCCAGCATCACCACATGCAGACCGCTCACCGCAAAAATGTGCAGCGTGCCACTATCACGGAAAGCATCCTCGATCTCCTCACCCGCCGCGTCAGACGCCCCCAGTGCCATCGCCAGCAGCACAGCCATATCTTGCTCTTGCTGCTCGATTCCCTTTGCCAAAGCCTGGCTAATCCACTGCCGAGAAGACTCCGCCCACCTGAGCAAATGAAAGCTCAGCGACCACCACTCAGGCTTCTTTAAAACCACACGATCAGCCCTCACCTGCGCCACCCAGCCCGATCTCAGCCCATACTCCGCCGCATTAAACTGCCCTGGGTTTTGCGGAGACCTCGGCAACGCCAAATTCCCCTCGATTTCATAAACTCCAGGCTCTTTTAAAATGAACTCGCGCGGCAGCCCCACCTTAATCCGTGCATCAACCGGCAGATAAAGTCCCGACCGCCCCCAGCGCAGTTCGGAGACCACACACAGTGCCTGAGATGGATCGATCTCAGCGCCGTCTGTCCATGGATACAACCGCCCCATCACACCCACCGCAGCCGGGCGATCCGGCATAGACATAAGCCTGGTCCGTAAAGGATGGTCAAACGTCTCCTGCAACGACCAAACATGCAGCAGCATGAACCCGAACAACACCAGTGGCACAACCCTCACCACCGAGCGCCGTCTCCATACGAAGAGCGCAGACAAGACCACCGCTAAGATCAGCCAACCTCTAATCGAAGGGCCAACTCCATCAGCAACTATCACCGCCGATACCGCGACGAGTCCTAATAAAGCCAACGGATTCAACCGCCTCCAATTCCCCAGCCAAGCAGCCAGAGCCGCCCAATTGAATGAAAAATTCAGCCCACGATTCATCAGCCAAAAACTAAAACGTATCTCTCTATTAGGAAGCTTTTTTTGCAATCGATTCAAACAAACGGCCTGAAGGCCGGACTACGAGCGCGGTCAAACCAGCATTCCAGGCTTGCTCAGGCAGCAGCTCTGCTTGATAACTCCCCACACAAAGAACACATGCACGCCGCCGGACCCAAAAACCCTCTTCATGGCATTACCTTGGAGAAAATGCTCACCGAACTCGAAGCCCACTATGGCTGGGAGATGCTCGGGCGCAAGATCAAGATCAACTGCTTCAATTTTCATCCCAGCATCAAGTCCAGCCTCGTCTTCCTGCGCCGCACGCCTTGGGCAAGGCAAAAGGTGGAGGAGCTTTACATTGACTCCCTGCCGGATTTAAAGGCTAAAACAGATGAGCCGACTCAGGACACGAGTGAAGAACCACCTTCACCTGAGGCCACGATCGAAAACGAACACTCAGTTTAACCGCTGATCAAAAACAATAACCGCTAAGCTAAGAAACCTTAAAATGAGTTTCGGGGCTCTGAACATTAGCGGCTATCAGCGTTTATTAGCGGTTTAAAAATCTGGGATTCTACCTGCACCAGCCCTCACCCCGGACGATCTCCGACAAAGATGGTGTGGGTCTTCCTCTTCGCTTGCGGGTAGGCTTTGCAGGGAACCACCTCGGCTTTGAAGTTACCTTTCGTTAAGCGCTTGGCAAAGGCCGTGTCCTGACTGGCTGACCAGAAGGCTACGCGCCCGCCGGGCTTCAAAGCACGGGTGATAGCTACCAGTCCCTGCCCCTGATACAGGCGGGCATTGCCATCCTGCACCATGGCGATGGGCCCATTGTCCACGTCCAGCATGATGGCGTCATAGTGGCCTTTGGGGGCTTCTTCGATGATTTTAAAAACATCCATCATCGTCACCTCCACACGTGGATCATCCAAAAGCTTTCCATTCACTTCTTGGAGATGCTCACGATTCCACGCCACCACCTCCGGCAGCAGCTCCGCCACCTGAACTTTGGCATCTTTGCGCAGCACCTCCAATGTCCGCCTTAGAGTGAAGCCAAATCCCAATCCACCGATGAGCACCCGTGTTTCTGGCTGCTCGGTAATTTTGGCGCAGGCTAACTCTGCCAGCACAGCCTCAGACTCGGAGGCATTTGTTCCCATCAACGGTTGACGATTCACCCGCAGGTAAAAATGCCCGTCATGAGAATGCAGGGTGAGTTCAGCTCCCTCAGGAGTGCGGGCTTGGGCTAGATTGAGAAAAGGTTTCAAAAGGCGAGACTGTCATTCGCGCTAAAAAGGCAACTGTGCATCTTGAATTGCAGTTGCGCATGAGGCATACTCATGCGAACACCTATTCACTTTCCAGCCACACCATGCTTTCCTTTCTCAAAATCCGCAACCTCGCCCTGGTGGAAGATGTGACCTGGGATCTTGCCCCAGGCTTGGTCGGGGTCACGGGTGAGACCGGCGCAGGAAAATCCATCATCGTCGGAGCCTTGAAGCTCATTCTCGGCGAGCGATCAGATCGCAGTCTCATCCGCACCGGGCAGGACACCTGCACCGTCGAGGCCAGTTTTCATCTCAAAGATAGCCGTGCCGTGGATGCGGTTCTGGATGAAGCTGGGCTAGATCCCTGTCAGGACGGCGAACTGCTCATCAAGCGCGCAGTCAGCACGGGTGGCGCGAACAAACAATTCGTCAACTGCTCCCCCGTCACCATCCAGGTCCTAAAATCCCTCGGCGAGCTGCTCGTCGATCTACATGGGCCCCATGATCATCAGTCGCTCAATTCTCAGGAGCGCCAGCTTGAGATGCTAGACAAAGCCGCAGGGCTGGAAGAGACGCTCACCACTTATCAGGAAATCTGGAAGCAATGGCGTGCCGCAGTTTCCGAACTCGAAGAACTGGAAAACAGCGAGCGCGCAGGTACCCAGCAGCTAGACATGCTCAAATTTCAGGTCAAAGAAATCACCGATGCCGCCCTCAAGCCCGGTGAGGAAGAAGAGATCGAATCCCGCCACCGCATCGCCGCCAATGGTGCCCGCCTCGCCGAGCTCTGTGGAGCCATCACCGGCCGCCTCAGCGGTGGCGAAGACGCTGGCCTGCTCGATGCTCTGCGCGAGATTGGTCGCAGCATCCATGAGCTGGAAAAAATCGATCCCGCCTCAGCTAAGCTGTTTGAAGGCTTTCAGTCCGCCCAGATTGAACTCACCGAGCTGGAAAGCAGCGTCCAGGATTATGCCGACGACCTGGAGATTGATCCCGCCGAACTCGCCCAGCTCGATCAGCGCATCCACACCATCCAGACGCTCAAACGCAAATACGGCAACACCGTCCAGGCCATCCTAGATTTCCAAGCTGAAGCCGAGACCAAGCTGGCCAAGATCGAAAACCGTGGCGAAGAGTTAGAACGCCTCACCAAGCTCGCTGCCGACCGTCGTGCCCTAGTCAACAAGCTGGGCAAACAACTCACCGACAAGCGCGGTAAAGCCGCCCCAAAACTGGCCAAAGAAGTGGCCACACATCTAGCAGATCTCGGCTTCAAACGCAGCGTCTTTGAGGCACAGCTCGACAAGCTCGAAGATCCATCGAGAAATGGTTTTGAAGAGGTCGATTTCCAGTTCGCCCCAAACCCTGGCGAGCCGCTGAAACCCTTACGCCTCACCGCCAGCTCAGGTGAAATGTCCCGCGTCCTGCTCGCCGTCAAAAGCGCGCTAGCCAAGCAGGACAGCGTCGGATTGCTCGTCTTTGATGAGATCGACGCCAACGTCGGCGGCAACATCGCCGAAGCCGTGGGCCGTAAAATGGCCTCCCTGGGAGCCACGCACCAGGTCATCGCCATCACCCACTTCCCGCAAGTCGCCTCGCTGGCCAAGAGTCACTTCGTCGTCACCAAAGACATCATTGGCGACCGCACCAAGTCCACCATCCGCGAGATCACCGCCGACGAACGCCTGGAAGAACTCGCCCGAATGCTCGGTGGCAAGATCGAGTCCGCCAGAGAACACGCCCGCGCTTTGCTGGCTGGGGCTTAAGCTCAACACTACTCGCTCATGACAAAGCTCCTTCTCATCTTATTGGCGGCCACAGGTCTGCTTTCCTGCATCTCTTCGACTTCGTATCCTATCGACACAACACCCTTGGATACCAATCCGCCCGTGCGCCAGAAGTCACCGCCCAAACCACCTGCATCTCCATTCATCGGCCTCACAGAAGCAGAAGCTGGACTTCAGGCCGACAGACAAAATGTTCCCCATCGAGTCGTTAGCCGTGACGGCGAATCCTTTCCCATGACCATGGACTATTCTGAGTCTCGTCTCAATTTCACCATCGCGAACGGTCGGGTGATTCGAGTGACGAAGGGATGAAAGACGTTGATTTCAATACGGTATCATTTTCAAAGTAGAATTGATGTTGAATGGTATTCAGCCGTAAATTCCCAGTTGGAATCTTCATTTGCCTGCTTAACCTAGAAACGGGTCGGCTGGAGTGGTCGCTCGTCGGTTTGGCTTCGGCTGGGCGCGGACGAGAGGAAAGTCCGGACACCGTAAGGCAGCGTGCCGCGCGCAAGCGTCGGAGGTTCTGGGGCAACCCAGAGTAATGGAAAGTGTCACAGAAAAGAAACCGCCCTTCTTAGCTCGTAAGAGCAAAAAAAGGGTAAGGGTGAAATGGCGGGGTAAGAGCCCACCGCTCCGACAGCAATGAAGGAGGCAAGATAAACCCCACGCGGTGCAAGACAGAACAGGAGAAAGGCCCGCCTGGCCGCAAGTCCGGCTGCGAAAGCAGCAGGACGGATAACTCCGGGTAATAGTCGCATCCTGCGCAAGCAGGAGTCGGCTCTGAAAGGAGCCGTCAGATAAATGACCACACCAGAAGTCGAAAGACCGAAGGAACAAAATCCGGCTTATGAAGGCCGACCCACTCTCTTTTTTTATTTGGTGCTTCGCTTGAGTCGCCTACAATGCGCGCACTTATGGCGGAAAAACTGAATTGGAACTCATCCTCCCTCACGCATGGCTGGCAGCGTGGGGTGAAATCCTTTTATTGGGGGCTTGGCTTCACGGAAGCAGATTTTAATAAAGCTCAGATCGGGATCGCAACTCCGCTTTTAGACGGGAACCTCTGCAACTTGCGGGCCCATGAGCTGTCCCAACTCATACGCCAAGGCTGTGAAGAGGCGGGTATGATCGCATTCCCCTTTGGAGTAAGTCCTGTGAGCGATAACATCACTCAAGGCCATGAGGGCGGCGCGGCATCTCTCGTTTCTCGCAACATCATGGCCAATGGGGCCGAGATGATCTGTAGCTCACACCGTTACGACGGCATGATCTGCCTGCATCATTGTGATAAAAACGGCCCCGCCTTTGCCATGGCGCTTGCCCGCATGAACTGTCACGGGCTCGTCGTCAATGGTGGCAGCATCCTGCCTGGTTGCCACATGGGAAAAGACATCACCATTCTGGATGCCTATGATTCCCAGGCGCAGTCAAACAGCGGCACGATGAGCTTTGACGAGTCAGAAAAAATCATCCGTGCTGCCTGCCCTGGCGCGGGCGGCTGCGGCATCGCGGCTTCCTTTAACACCTGGGGGATCGCGCTGGAGGCCATGGGACTCAGCCTGCCGGACACGTCCTCGATTCCAGCGGTGGACGATGCTAAAAAGACGGACTGTCTGCGTGTAGGCCAGGCGATGCGCCGACTGCTGGAGCTGGATCTTCGACCACGCGACATCCTAACCAAGGCCGCTATCACCAATGCCATGACTGCCATCGCAGCCATGGGCGGCTCCACCAATGGTGTACTGCACATCCTGGCGCTGGCCCATGAGGCAGGCGTGGACTTCACACTGCGCGATGCCCAGGAGATCTGCCGCCGGACACCGGTTTATTGTAACTTTTCCCCTAGAGGTCGTGGCACCATGGCAGATCTGCATCGCATTGGAGGCACCGCCATGCTGCTCAGACATTTCCTCAAAGCCGGACTGCTGGATGGATCCTGCATCACGATCACAGGGCAGACCTTGGCTGAAAACGTCGCTCACTGCCCCGATGTGCCTGAGCAACAGGAACTCATCGCGCCACTGGGGAAACCCTTCAAAGATTATGCCGACATCCAGATCTGCTTTGGCAATCTGGCCCCACATGGCATGGTCTTTAAAGTCTCCTCCAGACTGAATCCGCAGTTCACAGGCAAAGCCATCTGCTTTGATCAGGTGAAAGACGTCTCTGAAGCAGCCGCTCAAGGGCGAATCCAGCCAGGCCACTTCGTGGTTCTGCGCGGCGTGGGTCCCATCGCCGCTGGCATGCCAGAGCTACTAGTGGCCAGTGCAGCGCTGGCCGTGCCTGAACTAGATGGCAAGGTGGCCTTCCTCTCGGATGGCCGCGTCTCTGGCGTGTCCCACGGTGTCATGGGCATTCACTGCTCCCCAGAAGCTGCCGTGGGTGGCCCCATCGCTGCGATTCAGGATGGCGATGAGATCGAGTTTGATCTGCTCAAAGGCACGATTCACCTACATGCCGACCTGTCCACGCGCTCCGTTTCATGGCCCAAAACCGAATACGGTCGTGGCTACCTGGCCGACTTTGCAGCCACTGCAGCGCAGGCGCACGATGGCTGCGTCTCCGCATGGGTGCTGCGTGATCGCCCCTGATCACTTGTCCATCCGGTAGATCACGCCATTCCAGTCGAGAACCAGCATTTCGCCCTCAGCATTGGCACAAAAGGCGGTTGGCTTTACCAGCACGCTTGGCTTTTTCTTTGGGTTATCACCTGTCGTCTGCGGACTGGTGTAAAGCAGCGTATTGCTTTCCACTTTGCCTTCATCGTTAGCGCGTAGAGACCAGACCTTACCAATGACGAAGTCACCGTAAATGTATTGGCCCGCGAGCTCTGGCAGCGTCTTACCTGCATAAATCATGCCGCCCGTGATGCTGAGCCCTTCCCCATGATTGTATTCAAAAATGGGATCGATCAACTTAGCCTCAGCTGGTGGTGCATCTGTGCGGAGCGGGAACTGGTGTGCACCCTCGCGGAAGCTCCAGCCATAGTTGCCCCCAGCGGTGATCCAGTTGATCTCTTCCCATAGATCCTGACCCACATCTGCGAGCCAGAGGCGACCTTTAGAATCAAAGCTCATCCCCCAAGGATTGCGAATGCCATAGGCATAGATCTGCGGCAGCGCATCGACGCCATCGGCAAAAGGATTGCCTGCTGGGATGCCATAAGCTCCGTGATATTCACGGCTATCGACATCGATACGCAACACTTTGCCGACCAAGACAGCTGTAAGCTGGGACATGCGCTTCTCGTCATTGCGCTTCGAGGTATCTCCCACGCCGATGTAAAGAAAGCCATCGGGGCCAAAGACGATGTTTCCACCATGATGGTTCCAATTGATCAGGGGGATCTCTAGCAGCACACGCTCACTCTTTTCATCCGCCTTTTGGCCATCGGCCTTCATCTCAGAAACTATGAGGCGCTTGGGTTTTTGAGCCGTGTAGCAGAGATAAAAGAGGCCGTTATCCTTAAATTTCGGATGAAAAGCAAAGCCGTTCAGGCCCTCTTCAAATTTCCCATTGGCAGCTTCCATACCACGAGAACTGAGGTCGAGAAATGTCGCAGTCTCAGCGCTGGCAGTGTCTTTGGGTAAAATCAGAACCTGCCCGCGTTGCAGTGCCAAAAACTCACGGCCTGATCCATCCGGCGGGATCACGACAGCAATCGGCCACTTCGTTTCGATCTTTTCATAAACACGCGTTAGCTTGACGGCATCCGCAGCTGTGGCAGCGCAGTTTAAACAAAGGAATAAGGCCAGAGCGGCAAAGGGGAGTGACTTCATGAACTTAGAGAATGCGCCAAGACATACGGCCCAGGCAACATCAAAGAACGCTGCTAACGAGAAAAAATCTCATCCAAATACGACCAGCTGTATCCCAAGTATTGGCAGCGGCGGAAAGATGCGTTAACTCCCAGCATGATCGATCAGCCCAGCCAACCACGACTCGCCAGCTCCACCGGCGGCCTGCCTTCAGCCGTCGGCTGGGCCCAGCTGCTCATGGCCGATCGCCTAAAAAAGGGAGATGCCGCTCTAGATGCCACCGCTGGCAATGGCCACGACACGCTCTTTCTCTCACGCCTCGTCGGAGATGCTGGTCACATCTGGGCCTTCGACCTGCAAGAAGCAGCTGTAACCGAAACCAAGAGAAGGCTGAGCGATGCGGGCATTTCCAATGCACACATCATCCACGCTGGCCATGAGACCATGCAGGCTCATTTGCCAATAGAATGGCAGGGCAGGCTGAATGCCATCATGTTCAATCTCGGCTACCT
>JAPLUM010000559.1 GCA_026397605.1 Verrucomicrobiota bacterium
GGCTCATGATTGGGCACATCCGCATGCATGGACCGGATCACACAAAGATCATCCGCATAGGCCGCTGTTTTAGCAAAGAGATCACTCACCTCCAGCCCGCACTGACCATACTTTTGGAACTTGAACGGGGACTTCAGACCCGCACCTGTCGGGCGCTCTGTCTTCAGCAGACTTGGCAAAGCTTTGCCATCATACTTATCCAGCATCGGCTTTGGATCAAAGGTATCCACCTGTGATGGCCCTCCATTCATAAAGAAATGGATCACTCGTTTGGCCTTTGGCTCGAAGTGAGATTGCCGCACTCCAAAAGGGTTTTTAGCATCCAGCGCAGCCTTAGCCTGATCGGCCCCCATGAGCCCACCCAGCGCCATGGCTCCCATACCCATGCCTGTCCGGTTGAGCATCTGGCGGCGAGTCAGGAAAGCATGTTCAAGATTGAGTGGGTGGTGTGACATAAGAATAGATAATTATAACCAGCGGCGAATTAATCCATAAGTTGGATGACGGCGATCATGACGAACAAGTTGAATACGGACGACTCGAAAATCACGAATAGACAAAGTAAAAACCTCCTTGATTTGAGTTGTTTGAAAATGCTCGGTTCTTTTCAATCTACAAATTGAAACTCGTTCGACATCATTAGCACTTGGGCGAGCTGGGAGAGTGCGCCTTGTGGCTTGTTGCGGTTGAGTGGCCAACTGTCAGGGCCACAAAAGTCAGTGTCGGCTTGGGTGATGAGAGTGAGGCTGGCATCTTCATTGAGATGCTCGATTCGTGGAACCCAAGTGTAGCTGTCACTGTTGGTATCATTGTTTTCAGACTCGACGACAAAGGACAGTATTTCATCCTGCTCCAGTTCGATCTCGGCTTTCATTTCAGCGGAGCCAGCCGGCTTGATGAATTGCTCAACCACTCTGCCTTTGCGGTTAGAGATGATCCATGCACGCACGCCGTTGCCCTTATCGCTGCTGCGTTTGACGCTGCCACTGATGCGGACCCTTCCTTTTTCAAAGGGGGATGTCCATTGCATGACCGTTGGCCAGGTACTGCCCGGATGTCCGCCACCGAGGCCGATTTGCAAATGACCATACTCCTTGTCAGGATAAGTGGACGTGGGATACCAGCGGTTCTTCGTTTGGGCCGTTTGACCAAAGTTTTTCATTCGGGTGAAGCTCGTGAGCTGCACTTGATCTCCTGCTGTCTTTTCGATCTTGCCGTAGCCGTATTTCCAGACAAAGGCGGAACTACGCCTGCTCAGGGTTCCTGCGTCTTGAGCAAACCTCTGGGCAAGTTCTACCTCATCAGGTGTAGCGTCACGTCTAAGCACTCGATGATACAAGGCCTGAATCGTTTGCGAGTCGATGCCGCTGCCCTGGATCGGTGTTTGCTTGGCGACCAAGGCGGCGCGTTCTTTGATGAACGGGCTATTCATTAAAAAGAGTGTCTGCTGTGGCACCGTGGTCACGTAGCGCTGTTGGCTATGGCTGTCTGGATTGGCAAAGTCAAACATCGCTGGCACCGTGGCCTGATCATAGCGGTCCACGATCATGTACACGGTCCGGCAGGCATCGGCTGTCTTATCCGAGTAGCGGACGGGACGTCCACCCTGCTGATCGGGGGTTAAACTACTGCTGGCTTGCAACATGGCATCTCGCATCGACTCATAGTCCAGTCGCTGGCGGTTGTAGCGGGTGAGTAGATCGTTCTCTGGATCTTTGAGATCTTTTGAGTCGGTGCTCTGAGAGCTCTGCTGCCAGGTCCGACTCGAGAGAATCATGAGATGTAGCTTCTTTAAGCTCCAACCATTTTCCATCAAAGAGGCGGCTAGAAAGTCGAGCAATTCAGCCTGCTCAGGCTTCGGGGATTGCACGCCGAAGTCACTCGTCTGACCGACCAGCGGCTTGCCAAAATGCTGAGTCCAGACGCGATTCACGATCACACGGGCGGTGAGCGGATTGTCCTTGCTTGCGATCTTTTGAGCCAGCTCTAAACGTCCGCTGCCATCCTTAAATAATTCTCCTCCAAACATCGTCAACCAAGCGCGCGGGGCGGCTTCTCCCTGACGACCAGGATTGCCACGCACAAAGACACGCACGTCACTGGGCTTAGGTTTATCCAGAGAGACCATGGCGCGAGGCGGTGCTCCAGGATGATCCGACTCCAGCTTCACTCGCTCGTTGCTGAGCTTGACGATCGTATCCTGATCCTTGCGGGTGAAGAACAGGTTTGCCTGCTCCATCGGCACGGCCATGGGGGACGGATCACTGAGGAGAATCTCACGCACCTGTGCCCAGTCCTTATTATCAGGCTCTTTGCCATCCAGGCAGGTGGAAAACATTTCGGCATAGACTTTGGAAACATCTTCCATCGTCTTGGGAGCGGGGCGCTTGATGAACTCATTTCGCGCCACCTCATTGAGCCCGGATTCAGGCTTTGTGATCGCAGCCACTACGGCAGGCGCTTTGCTGGCAAACTCAGCGGCAGGCAGTTTGGCGAATTCTTTCCAGGCTAGCATGACAGGGTGTGGCTTACCTTTCAGGGCATAGCGATTCAAAAAGTCACCCCACTTATCAGCCACCTTATCCCGCAGTTTCAGCGCGCCTGATCGACCTTTGAGCGTTTGCTTGTCTTTGATGGTGGCAGCTTCTTGAGCAAAGGCGAGGTATTCGGCCAGACGCTCGGGCTTGCGGATCTCATCATGCACCTGCTTTTTGAAGTCCAATTCCTTTTTTGCGATCTCGGCGACCTTGCCTTCATACTCGTGGTAGTCCTTCTCATTAGCCGGCTTGCCGATGATGGGTAAGTCCTTTTGTTCAGGCTCTGTGCTGCTGCTAAAGATGGAGTACATCGCGTAGTAATCCTTCGTCGGGATGGGATCAAACTTATGGTTATGACAGCGGGCGCAGCCCACGGTGATTCCGAGCATGCCACGGCTGACTACATCAATCCGATCATCGATTTGCAGATTCCGATCACTGATGAATTTATCTCCGACATTTAGAAAACCTAGTGCAGCCAAAGAGGCGTGATTTGGTTCAGTCGGGTGCATTTTGTCAGCCGCTAACTGATGCATGAGAAACTGATCATACGGCATGTCCTCATTCAGCGATTTCACCACCCAATCGCGATAGGTGTAAGCATAGGGATAATTAATGTTACGGCCTGCGACCTGATAACCGTCTGTATCGGCATATCGTGCCACATCAAGCCAAGCCCGTGCCCAGCGCTCCCCGTAAGCCGGGGTGGAGAGGAGTTGAGTGATGAGCTTCTCAGCATTGGGATCACGGATAAAAGCCTGGCTCTGTTCGTAGCTAGGCTGGAGGCCGGTCAGTGTGACATAAATACGGCGGCAAAGCGTGGCAGCATCTGCTGGCGGGGCAAAATCTAAACCTGCAGCCTTGATCTTGGCGCTCACGAGTTCATCCACACTGTTTCCCGAGGTCGGTTTTTTAACCGGCAAATAGGCCCAATGCTGCATGGGGTCAGTCTTCTCATGGGTAGCTACGGCTGCTTTTTCCTGAGGCCAGGGCATGCCGAGTGTCACCCATTTTTCCAGTGCTGCGATTTGAGCTGGCTGGAGCTTATCCCCCTTCTTTGGCATCGCTTCGACACCTGCTGCGTGATTGATTGCCTTAATGAGCTTTGAGGTAGCAGGTTTCCCCGCCTCCACGACTTTGCCGTAGTCGCTGCCTCGCAAGACAGCGCTGTAGATATCCAGACGTAGGCCGTTCTCGTGTTTGTGCGCATTGTGGCAGTCGTAACAGTTTTCAGCTAAAACCGGCCGCACTTCCTTTTCAAAAAACTCGATCTGATCTGGCGGGAACGGAGCCTCGGCATGAAGTTGCGCCAAGGGCAACGTCAATGCGCCCAATAAGAGGCCTGTAGAAAGTAAAAGTCGTAGAATCATCGTGCGGGGGGAAGCAACGTCGTGATGCAATACGTGCATCACGGAAATCATACGCAGCTTTTAGGCCCTTCCTTGCTCGAATAAGTGAGGATAATGATGACTTTTTGAGGGGCGCTTTATGGCCAAAGTCAGGAACTAGGCTACTTTTTGCGACTGAAGATGCCTTTCATTTTGGACATGAATCCGGTTCCTTCCGCCTCTGGTAAGGAACGGGCGGCTGGGTCCGGGGTGACGTTCGGGATGTTGATGACTGGACTTTGCGCCCAGCCGCCGCCTAAGGCTTTAACGAGTGAGACACTGGCGACGAATCTCTGTCCTGCGATTTGAGCCGTTGCTCGCTGGGTGATGAGGGCGGCACGATTGGCTTCAATGACATTGAGGTAAGGGCTGGTTCCAGCTTCATAGCTTGTTTTAGCTAAGAATGCTGCGTGCTCTGAACTGACTCGTGCACGTTGCTGAGCCGCTGCCTGCGTGCTGAGATTGCGAAGGCTGGAAAGGCTGGTCTCGACATCTGCTACGGCACTAAGGAAAGCCTGACGATACATGGCAAGCGCTTCGTCATGCATGGCTTTACTCTTTTGAAGATTGAAGCGGTTTTTTCCGCCAGCAAATAGGGGGATACTGACGCTTGGTCCTGCGCTCCACATCAACGAGTCGGGATGCAGAAGTAGGTCGATGTCGCCACTCTGAAAGCCACCTCTGCCGATGAGCTTGATGCTTGGGAAAAACTGCGCTTTGGCCACGCCAATGCGAGCTGTGGCGGCGGCGAGTTCCCGCTCAGCCTGCGAAATATCTGGGCGACGTTCGAGGAGGTCGCTAGGCACACCTGCTGGTAGGCTCGGCGGGCTGGAGAGTGCGCCTGAATGGACTGATAGGTGAAAGCTTGCGGCGCTCGTGCCGATGAGGGTAGCCAGCACGTTTTCAATCTGGTCGCGCTGTGCTTGTAGGGACGAGATCTCGGCCTCTGCACTCGCGACCTCGGTTTCCGATTGGGCCTGTTCCAGCTCGCTACCAGCTCCAGCTAGCACGCGTGCTTTGGCGATCTTGAGCGCTTCACCGCGCAGGGAAACGGCTTCACGCACCAGCCGCATCTCAATGTCGAGAGAACGGAGTTTGAAATAGTTTGAGGCCACGTCAGCCTGGATACCGAGAAGGACATTGTGGATGGCATCAGCGGCTGCATTGGCATGGGCTTTGTCGGCCTCCACGCCGCGTCGGATTTTTCCCCAGAGATCCAGCTCCCAGCTAAAGTCCATGAGTGCATTGTAAGCTGGCCCATCATAGCGGATGCCAT
>JAPLUM010000182.1 GCA_026397605.1 Verrucomicrobiota bacterium
GACTCGTGGCACATGTTGGAGCAGTCTGGTAAATTATTGGTGCCAAACTGGCGGACAAAAAGCTGATACAGGAAGGCTGCCTCATTGGTCGCTCGGCCTGACGTGTAAAACACCGCTTCATCTGGTGAGTCGAGCGAGTTGAGTTCCTTGGCAATGAGCTGAAAAGCATCTGCCCAAGAAATTGGCTCATAGTGTGTCTGCCCGGCCCGCAGAACCATCGGATGAGTGAGTCGTCCCGCCTGATCCATCTCAAAATCACTCCACTGAGAAAGCTCCGCCACACTGTTCTTAGCAAAGATCTCCGGCGTGACCCGCTGCTTCGTCGTCTCTGAGGCGATTGCCTTGGCCCCATTTTCACAAAATTCAAACGCGCTCCGATGATCGTCAGGATCAGGCCAGGCACAGCTGGGGCAATCGAATCCCTTCCACTGATTGATCTTCAGCATGGCTGCCGTGCCCCGCAGCAGACCACTGTTCCCATAGACATGCTTGAGCGAATTTGTCACCGCAGGCACACCCGCAGCCGCGGTTTTGGTCTTATCAATTTGAATGCCCGTCAGTTTTTCTGGCGGTTGAGCTGAGATTTCAAGAATGGAGGAAGGCATGGGGGGACTATGATTTCATTCTAGATACGTTCGGGGTCAAGCAGCAGACGAGGGCTCAGCTCTTTAAAATCCAGATCCATGAGCCATTTCTATGGATCAATCGTCCTTCACTTTTCCGCGATTCTTCTTCACTTCACCTCGGTTTTTCTTCTCTTTCAGAATCCGCTGCTGAAGCCCACGCGGACGCGGACGATTCTGACGGCGCAGCTTTTCACGCTCATTTTGCGCGCTGAGCTTAGCTTCCTGGAGGATGGATTCCATGCGGTCACAGTTTCATGCGCTTGGAAAGTGCTTCATCGTCTGGCAGTGGCATAAAAGTAAATCTTTAAAGAGAACCTAACACAGCTGCTGACTCATGAAAACGGGCGCTCCGCCATGGCAAGCACCGTTTGGAAATGTGGGCTCTGGGCTTCACGATGAACGACATTTGTCTCAATGCTGGAAAACCCAGCCTGCTCGAGCATCTCATGAAGTTCGCTCTCGGAAAAACCCAACCAAACATCCGCATATAGCTCGCGAGCCTTTTCAAACTGATGCCTCATCAAATCCAAAATCGCAATGCGACCACCAGGCTTCAGCAACTCAAAAGCGGCTTTCAGCGCCTGTGCAGGATGCTGTGCGTGATGCAGGGCCTGACTGAGAAAGACGAGGTCAATCGTGCCTGGATCAATGGGTGGATTCTCCAGATCTCCCAGTCGATATTCCAAATTAGCGAAACCATGCTTCAAGGCCAACTCAGAGCCATAAGAAACCATTTTCTCACTGCTATCGACAGCAATAACTTGCTTAGCCCGCTGCGCCAGAAGCTGAGAAAGAGTCCCCTCACCCGCCCCAAGATCCGCAATCACAAGCGGAGGCATGAGTTTTAAGATCACCTCTCCCAATCCCTTCCACGAGCGACCTGGGATATAATGCCGACCAAACTTGCCAGCAAGAGCATCAAAGTATGCCTGGGCCGTGCGCTCGCGCTTCTGAAGCACCACCTTGAGCGCAGTCGCATCCTTTAACACTTCACGCATTTCATTGCCAGCAGCCTCCAAGAGGGCAAAAAAGTGATGACGCGAATCGACCTCCTGCTTGGTCGGTTCTTCAAGTCTGTAGAGACGATTTTTCCCACTGCGTCGATCATTGACCAATCCCGCTGCCTTGAGTTTACTGAGCTGGGCTGAAATGTTCGACTGTGGCAGTGATAACACCTCCTGAAGCTCGGCCACGCTCAACTCCTCCTGCTGTAGCAAAAGCAGCAGTCGGACCCGCGTAGGGTCTGCGATCAGACTGAGAGATTTAAGAAGTGAGCCCAAAGTAAACTCCATACTAACAATGCATTCCACTTCTTCAATGCCGAACATCCTCAGGTAAGCCGTAACCATGCGGATCATCGATTTGTCATGCAATTGCAAAGGAAGGTTGTCTCCGGCGCGGCTGCTGCGTATTCTAGGTAATAATCAATGACGGAACCGACACCTAATCCAGAATTCACGGACGCTCCTGCGCCCGAAGAGGGAGTGGTGTCGGCGGTGACTCCTGAGACGATTGTGGAACTACCGCCGCCGCCTAGACGCGCGCCCAAGGGTCCGCGTGCTGTGGGCGATCCTTTGTCCCACCGGGATGATCTGGTCATTCCTGATTACACACTCATCAAAAGGATCGGTTCCGGGGCATATGGTGAAGTCTGGTTAGCACAGAGCGTCACGGGGGCTTATCGAGCGGTGAAAATCGTCTGGAGAGAGGACTTTGAATTGACGAAGACCTTTCATCGCGAGTTCTTGGGCATTCAGCAGTTTGAGCCCATCTCACGCGGGCATCCTTGTCTGGTGCATATCCTGCATGTGGGCTGGAATGAGACACGCGGCTTTTACTACTGCGTGATGGAGCTGGCCGATGATGCTGAGGAGGGACCCAATTTTGAAAGCGTGCAGACCTACGTGCCACGCACTCTAGGCACCGACATGAAGCGCCACGGTCGCTTGGATGTGGTCTTTTGCCGTGATGCCGGGGTGTACATGGCTGATGCGCTGCACTACATGCACAATCGCGGGCTGACACACCGTGACATCAAGCCTTCCAACATCATTTTCTGCGGTGGGGTGTGTAAGCTGGCGGACATCGGTCTGGTGGCCGGACTGGGTGAGCGCACCTTTGTCGGCACAGAAGGCTTTGTACCGCCTGAAGGTCCTGGCACAGCACAGGCAGACGTTTACAGCCTGGGCAATGTTCTCTATGAAATGAGCAGTGGTAAGGATCGCATGGAGTTCCCTGAGATCCCATCCAATCTCAGTGATGAGGAGTGGCCTTTCTGGTTGGATCTAAATCGCGTCATCTGCCGCGCCTGTGCGCCTGACTTAAAGGAGCGTTATCAGACGGCAGGAGATTTTGCCGAAGCTCTGCAACTGGTGGGACAAAAGCGGGAGGAAAGCTTCACCCGCCGATTTAGCAGGGCCCTCTTTTTCACCATCATTGGTTCGGCCATGGCTGGCGCTGCTCTGACGGCGGCCAAATATGAGGATCGATGGGCTTATGAAATCCCACTGCCGACCAAGCCCGCTCCTGCCCCGATCCAACCTCAAAACGGCAAGCCTTGGAAAAACATCTATGGCCAGTGGTTCAGCTTTTCCAAAGACCGCCATGTGGCAGATCTGCCCGTCGAGGTCACGCAGTTCCGTTCGTTTTTAGAGGCCACTTTGCGGGCGGCTTCTTTTGATGTGGTGCCCTTTGTTTCGAAGGAAAAACGGACACTTAATTGCGTGCTAGTCCCAGCCGCCGATGCAGAGGCTTTCTGCGCCTGGATGACCAGTCGAGATCGCCAGAGTGGCAGGCTCGACGTGGATCACGAATATGTCTGGCATCCCGCTGAAATCCCACTGCCAGCAGGCATGAAACCCAGCGCTGGGCGTGTGGCCATACGAACAGAAATTGTCAAAGTCGTCTCTGGGCGTATCGCCATCGACAGCACCCCCCGAGGCGCGGAAATTTATCAGAATGAATTCCTCATCGGACGCACCCCTTTGACCATGGAAAAGGCGCGGGCAGATCAGTTTAGTTTTGAATTACGTCTGCCTGGCTACAAAAGTGAATTCATCAAAGGCACGCTCAAAAGCGGTCAAAGCCTGAACTTCAATCCACGCTTAAAGTCCACTGGCGCCATCGTCTTTGGCAAGCCTTGGGAAAATAGCTTGGGCATGAAGTTGGTGCCGCTCGGGAAAGCGATGCTGGCCACGCATGAGACGCGTCGGAGTGACTTCACCGAATTCGCTCTGAGCACAAAACTGGTCAACACAGCAGGACGCGTACTCGACAAAGATTTTGAATTCCCAGTCACGCAAGTTTCCCGTACGGAGGCGGAGCAGTTCTGCCGCTGGTTAACGGATCGTGAGCGCGCCAAGGGCCTGCTTGAGCCAGATCAAGAGTATCGGCTCCCAACAGATGACGAGTGGAGCATGGCAGCGAACTTACCACGCGAGATCGGAGCTAGCGCCTCCCTTCGCAGTGGCAGCATCGGGGGCTTCTATCCCTGGGGATTCACAGCGATCCCGCCGGCCAAGACGGGCAACTTTTTGGATAAATCAGCTGACCCTTCCGGAAAGCAAGGCATCCCTAATTACGATGATGGCCATGCCGGACCGGCAAAGGTGGGCAGCTTTAAAATGGATGCCCGAACCCAGCTCTTCGACCTCTCTGGCAACGTCTGGGAGTGGGTAGCTGATGCCTGGGCCGAGGCTCCAAATGA